>JBCCQM010000011.1:0-83741 GCA_039024335.1 Myxococcota bacterium | reverse complement strand
TACGACCTCGAGCGCCTTGGAGAAGGCATCGTCACGCTGGGTGGGGGTGAGCTTCATGCGGCCGAGCGCGGTGGCGATGGCCGAGCCGTAGCGGCGCAGCAGCAGCTCTGCGGCGCCCGGCGTGCCCACGCTGCAGGCGGCGGCGAGGAAAAGGTCGGTGGCGTGTGCCGGCTTGGGGGCGGCCTGCTCCACGCGGGCTGCGAACACCTCGAAGTCGAGCGTGAGCCCGAGCTCGCGTTGCGCTGCCTCGAACCACTGCCTAGGCTCATCGCTCCCCTTCGCATGGATGCCTGCCCCCCGATCGAAGAGCTGCTCGTCGCTGTCGAGCAGGGCGCCCTCGGTGGTGCGATCGGTGGACATCTCGAAGCGTGTGGGGCGTGCCGCGATGCGGTGGCGGTTCTCGGGGCCGAGCCGGCACCGAAGCCGAGCACGCCTCTAGCAATGCGGTACCGCCTTTTGGGTGTCAAGGCCAAGGGAGGACAAGGTGTGATCTGCCACGCCTTCGATCACGTGCTCGACCGAGACGTGGCGGTGAAGCTCATTCCTCTCGACGGACGGCCCGCAGACGAGCTCCTGGAAGAAGCCCGGCGCCTCGCGCAGTTCTCCCATCGCCGGGTCGTTCGGGTTCACGACGCCGGCACAGACGAAGGGTTCGTCTACATCGTGATGGAGCTCGTCGAGGGCGTGAGCGCGGACGTCTTCGCCCTGTCTCCGAGCTTTAGCGCTCGCGATGCGACTCGCATCGTGCGGCAGGCGTCCGAGGGACTCGAGGCGCTTCATGACGCCGGACTCGTGCACGGCGACGTGTCCGTAAAGAACATCATCGTCGGTCGTGATGGTGAGGTCGTTCTCGTCGACTTGGGGTTGTCCAGCCCGGGCGCGTTGATGGGGGGAACACCGGGCTTCGTCGCGCCCGAGGTCGTACGCACGCGGACGGTCTCGCCTCGTTCGGACCAGTACGCGCTCGGCCGGGTTCTCGTCGCGCTGCTGGAGCACGCGCCTGGGCACGCTCAGGCTGCGGCGCGGACCGCAGCACGGGCCAGCGCCGAGCTTCCGCAGCGGCGATTCCCTTCTTTGGTGTCGCTGCGACGAAGCCTTCGGCTGGCGCCGGTGCGGCGAGCCCTTCTCGGGGGGGCGTTGGTCTTCGCCGCAGTCGCGCTGCCCTGGGACAACGAATCGTCCGCGGCGCTGATGCGGCACATCGAGCGGGAGGCGTTCACCGTGGCGGAGGACCGCGGGCCCCCGGCCGCGCACGAACTCATTGCCGCCGCGGATGCGCTCGCCACCCGGACCGGGTCGGATCCGCTTCGCCTGCGGGCGAATCTGCTGGCCGCGCGGTTCTCCAGCGACGGCGCGCATCGGCAGGCGCTGCTGTCGGAGGCGTTCGTGCTTGCCAAAGCGCTTGGAGACGACGAGCGGCAAGCCGAGGCGCTGGGCTTGGCGTCGCTCGCCGCGACGGGCGATGAGGACCAGCGGATGCTTGCGAACCTTTCGGCCGCGGTGGACCCCGAGGCTCCCATCCCAACGCTCACGCGCGCCATGGCCGGAGCGCCGTCGGTCGAATCCACGAACGACCGCGTCACGCGAACGCTCGCGGTGATTCGCGCCTCGGAAACGATCGAGCAGCCGGACGCTGCCATCGTCGCTCTGGACTGCGACGCATTCGAAGGTCGGTGGGAGCGGGGCGCATGCCTTTCGGTCGACGCTGCGGCGCTGGCCGACAAGCGACCTGCGGTCGCGCTCGAGAAAGCCAACGAGGCGTTGTCGCTGCTCGAAGATGGTGGCGACCTCGAAGACCTCTGTCTTGTCTGGTGGGCTCGCGGCGTTTCGCAGCTATCCACCGATCCCTCGGCCGCACGCGTTGACCTCGAGAAGCTCTCGGAGTGCTGCGTCGACTGCACGCCCGAGGACGAGGCACCGAACTATGCCGCGCTCGCCTACGCCCTCGCGCTCGAGGAGCGGCTCGAGGAGGCGGAGGCGCTACTCCCGAAGATCGAGCCGTGGGCCAAAGAGCTGCTCCCGACGCCCCACACGTTCTTCGAACGCGTGCAGTCAGCCGTCGCGGAACGGTCAGGTCGTTGACGGACCTCCGCACCGCGGCGCGCTGCTCGGTTCCCGAGCCTACCCAGAAGAGAGCATGTCGCCCGAGTGGTACAGCCACCGGTTCTCGACGCGCAGGAATAGGCTGCGCTCGGTGAAGCCCAGCGGCTGCCCGTCGCGGGAGAGCTCGGCGCGAAAGGTGACCGTGGCGCGGCCAGCATCGTCGTCAACGTCGTGCTCGAGCACCGTCAGGCCGTCGAACTGCGTCGCCCGGCAGTATTCGATCAGCTCTGCGCGCCAGTGTGCACGGTCCGGCTGTGCTTGTGGGCCCTCGGGGTGGGTGGTGTCGATCAGAAAGTCGACGTTGCCCGTGGCGAAGGCGGTGTATCGAGCCCGCATGAGGCGAGGCGGCGGGGCAGGGCGACCGCGGTGGTACACGCCACAGCATTTCTTGAACTTGGCCTGCGACCCACAAGGGCAGGGGGCGTTGGGGGAAACTCTCGACACCGGTTGCTAGCCTCGCGTCACGATCAGCGTCTGCCATTCGTGCGTCAGGGGCAGCGCTGGAATGCGGAGTCGGCCCTGCGCATCGGCGCTCGTGCGACCAGTGGTCTCTGCGTACGACCACGAGACGGATTCTCCGGGCCGGGTGCGGAAGGCCTGGACGCGGCGCAGGCTGACGTCGACCACGACGGGCAGCTCGCCGTCGAAGCGATCGCCGCGGGAGGGGTAGCCCGGCGCTGGCGGAGCGGTGCCGTCGCCATCGAGCACCCGCAGCGGGACCTCGAAGCGGTCGATCGTGTCGACGATGCCGTTGGCGTCCCACCGCAGGAAGCGGTTGAGCGCGCCCGCAATGTCTCCGTTCCAGCCCGTGTCTCCGGGGGTCGCAAGCTCGCCCGCAAAGCCATTTTCGTCGGACCACGGCTGGTTGCCATTCCCCTCCCCAGTGCCGGGGTCTCGGTCGTGGCTCGCATTGGAGAAGCCCACGACCGCGAGGGACCTTCGGGTGAACGCCGTGTCGTCGAAGTTGGGGTTCCAGCCGGCTTGCCACCAGCCCTCACCCAAGAGTGGGTCGGCAGGACCGTGGCTGCCTTCGTCCCAGACCACCTGGTGTCCCACGCCGCTGTCTTGAAGCGCGCCGTACCAGGACCGCCGGGTCTGCGGCGATGCGAACACGGCCGCACCGAAGTGGATGATCGGGTCGTCTTTGCCGTGGCGGGTGAACAGCCAGAGGTCGGATGCGTCCGGGTGATCTTCGAGCGCCCGGGTGAGGTCCATGGCATCCCAGACGGGCAGACCGCCGTAGGGCAGGCCTGCGTCGGGTTCGCCCCACAGCGTACGCAGCTGCGCCACCCGGCTGGGTCGGTGGTTGCGGGGGATGGCCTGTCCGATCGCGGCATCGATCGCGCTGAAGTGGCGGGCGTGTAGCAGGCCGATGGTCGTCGCGCCGGCGCCCCCCATCGAGGAGCCCTGGATGACCACGCGCTCGGGATCGGCGGCGGGCTCGTTGCGCAAGACCCACTCGAGCAAGTGCAGAACCCGACGCTGCGTGTAGGGCGGCACGGCGGTCGCGTCGTCGACCGAACCGGGCAGGCTGTCCGCGTAGCCCCACCAGTACGTATTGTCGGGGTCGGACGGCATGATGCGGAACTCGCCGGACCAGCCCGTCATCGGTGGGGTGCCGTCGAACCCGTGCAGCACGATGAGGACCGGCAGCCGCGTTCCCTCCGGGATGTCGTCGGGGCGGGCGACGATGGCGTCGTACGTGCGCCCCGCGTAGCCCGGGCTGTCCAGGAAGTCATCGGTGGTTTGGGCGATGGTCTGCCAGGTGAAACCATCGCCGGGCGCGGTGCCGATCACCGCCGGGGCCGGCGGCTGAACCGTGTCGTCGACCGAGAGGCTCAGGGTGTGCGTGGTCTCGGCGAAGCCGTCGCGGGCGATGATGGTCACGTCCCACGTCGACTCCACAGCCCCCTGGATGAAGTCGGGCCGAAACGACAGCGTGCGCTCGACCTCAGACCACCGCGCTCCGGGAGGCAGCCCCGTCGCGAAGACGCGGAGGATGTCGTCATCGGGGTCACTCACATCGAAGGCGAGCGACCAGTTCTCTTCTTCGGCCAGCTCGACCCGCGTGGGCGCGCGGATGATGGGGGGCGTGTTGGTCGGTGACGACGTACCCGTGGTCGTCGACGCGTCTGCCCCCCGGCCAGTCGACGCGCTTGCGAGCGTCGCGGTCGCGGTCGCGGGCGGTGGTGAGGCCGGTCCGTCCCCCACATCGGCCGCCGTGGAGCCCCCACCGGTCCCCGCCGCGCTGGTCACGGGGGCATCCGCGCACCCGGCCAGGAGTGCGCAGCCGATCAGAGTACGCCGCATGCCCGGAGCCTGCCGGGCCACGCGGGTCCGGGCAAGTTACAGGCAGTAGTCGAGCAGATTGCAGATCTCCTCGCCCGAGCGAGGGTCCGTCAGGGTGCCGGTGCGCGTATCGAGGTCGACGTTGTAGTCGCCCGGGTACATCGACTTGCAGTCGTGCAGGGCGTCCGAGAGGCAGTTCTCGTCGGCGCCGGTGTTGCGCGCGAGCTGCTTGAGCTTGCGTTTCATCTCCCGGCTACCGGACGCCATGAAGACGGTCGAAATCAGCTCTTCGATGCCGCGTGCGACCCAGTCCGCACCGCTGGCGGCGGCGGCCGTGGCAAGGCGTGCCATGGGGACGAGGCAGCGGTCGTAGCTCCCGGAGATTTTCACGCCGACGACACCTCCGAGGAAGCCGAGCATCGGAGCGGAGGCAGCAGCGGCGGCGACTTCACCCGCAGGGGTCGGCTCGAGAACCGCGCCCGTCCACGCTGCCCCGAGCCCAAGCGCCGTTCCAGCGCCTGCCGTGCCGTAGAGGACGCCGTCGACGCACGCCACGTAGTCGATGCTGATGCCCCCGGCGTACAGGGCAGTGTCGGTGAAGTCGCGTTCGTCGTAGGGGCCGTGGTCCTGGGCCAGGCAGGCGAGCGCTTCGTCCTCGGTCTCGATCGCGAGCGGGTCCGCCGGGCATTCCGCGAACTCTCCCCATCCGTCGGCTTTTCCGCTGGGCTCTTCGACCTGCGATGCCGTCGGGTCCCGCTCGGACTCGGCATCACAACCCAGGGTCGGAGCGCAGAGGGCGAGCAGGCAGGCCGTGGTGGAGATGATCCGCGTCATGCTCCATACGTTGCGCACTCCAACCTACCGGTTCACACATGTGTGCGAGAGCCACGAAAAAACGCGGCCGCCTCGGGGAGCGACCGCGCTTTCGCGGACGGGGTGGGGATGCCCTAGCGACGCCGGCGCGTCCGGATTCGGAAGCCGAGCACGGCGCCGAACAGGATGATGCCGAAGCCGGTGTCGTTACCCTCGGACGAAGCGGTGCAGGCACAGCCGTCACCGGTCTCGTTCGCGAGGCCGTAGCCAGGAGGCAGGCCGCTGCCGGCGGACTCGCCCGGGAACGCACCGGAGCCGTCGCCACCGCCGTCGCCGCCACCATCGCCGCCGTCGCCCGAGCCATCACCGGAGCCGCCGCCGTCGCCCGAGCCATCGCCCGAGTCGCCGTCGCCGTCGCCGGAGTCGGCACCCGAATCACCGCCGGTGCTGGCCGGGGGGTCGCCGTTGGCGTTGACGTAGATCGTGATGACGTCGCTCGCGGTCACGTTGCCCGCGAGGTCTTCCGCCTCGATGTACATCTCGTACGTGCCCTCGGGCGTGTTCTCGGCCGGGAATGGACCGAAGGGCTCGCTCGTGTCGGTGCTCAGCTTGCTGCCGTTGGCGTACAGCGACACGCTCGCGATCTGCACGTCGTCGCTCACCTCGACCTCGATCGGGAAGGTGGCGCCCACGGGGAAGGCGGCACCGTCGGCCGGCGAGATGATCGCGGCCGTCGGTGCGGCGGTGTCGGGAACCGCCGAGCCAAACATGTTGAGGATGTGCTGGTGGGAGTTCTGGGTCTGCCCACCGCAGTCGCAAGCGCGCGGGTTGTACTCGCCGCACTGCGTGTTCTGGTCCTGGAACGACTTGGGCCAGCACGAGCCCTCGTCAGCCCACGGACTGTTGAGGTAGGTCATCGGGTCGTTGCAGCTGAGCAGGTGCTCGAGGCCCCAGGCGTGGGCTGCTTCTTGACCGACGGTGGCGACCATTTGATCGACGTCGCCGCCGTAGACCTGGGCGAACGTGAACGTGATCGCGTTGGGAATCTGGCCGCACGAGAATGGCGCAACACCACCCACGCCGTTGGGCAGGCCGATGACCTGCGGCGTACCGCAGACGATCGCCTCATCGTGTGGAGCGGGCGAGGGGTCGACGTCCGTGACCGTGATGGCGTACGGCGCGAAGAGTTCGCGGGTTTTGGAGACGAGCTCGTTCCAGCTCGCGTCCCCAAAGGGATACTCGGGGAAGGTGCCACCGCCGACGGTCGAGACGTTGTTGACGGAGTCGTTCTGACCGCCGCCCTGGATCGTCAAGCCGCCTTGGCAGCGGTTGAGGTAGAGCACGTGCTGACCGCCGTGCTGCACGTCCGGAACGTCGACGACCTGATCCGGCCCGACCCAAACGTACGTTCCGCGCGGAGGACCGTCGTAAAACGACGGGTCCTCGGGGTCGAATCCGCCGGCCGAAGCCGAGGACGACACCGTCAGTGCGCCGAAGAGAACTCCCAACCCTATGAGTTTTTTCATTGTCCCGAACCCCGATCCGTTCTGCTCCGCTTCCCTCGAATCCCCGCCACCAACCTACAAAATTGCGAGCTGACACACGACCCACAAGACGGTGGAATCGGCAGGTTTGTCGAGATCGTTTTGAGAGCCGGACAACCAACTGATCAGTCGGGGTGCGCGATCACGAAAAAACGGCGCGCCCAGCAACCGCGGACGCGCCCTTGACCGGACAGGTCGTTGTTGCGCCTACAACCCAGCCACCACTGCCTGGACTTCGGCGAGTAGTGCGGCGCCGTCGATGTTGTCGTTGCCCCCGGTGGTGCCGTGGGTCGTCGTGTAGACGACCTGCATCGTCTCGCGGACGACGATCATGTCGAAGCCGCGCTCGATGCTGAACGGGGACTCGTCGAAGGTGCCGGGCATCGGCTGTGTCTCACCGTCGCCGACGCACCAGCCCTGGGTGCTGCCCTTCGCGTCCATGTAGCTGCGGCAGTCGCTTGCGAGCCCGATTTGTCCGCTCTGGTTCTGCTCGAGCACCCAGATGATCTCTGCGCCCGCGTCGATGATTTGCTGCTCTACTTGCACGACCGAACTGGCGTGCGAATCGCAAGCGGGTCACCACGCGGGGATGGATACGAACACCAGGACGTCGTGGGGGCTCCACGCGATGTTCGCATCGTCGCCGCAGGGCGCCTCGCTGAGGTCCATCAAGGCGCTCGTGCCGTCGCCGTGAAGCGCCGTGTTCCAAACGTACGGCCACAGCACGCCGTCGAGGACCATGGGGTCGACCGCGTTGGCGGGGTAGGTGCAGTCGATGACGCCACCGTCGCTGCTCGAGCCTCCGTCGGCACCATCGCTGGTGCTGCTGCCGGGCGCCGTGTCGTCTGTGGGGTCAGCGGTGGTGGTGCTGGGGTCGACGTCGGTGGTCTGCGCGTTGCCGGTCTCGGACTCGTCGGAGCCCGTAGATCCGCTGTTTCCGACGGTGGCCGAGGTGGGGGCCGTGGTCATCGTCGGGTCGGTCGAGCCACCTGAGCTCGAGCCGTCATCGCAGGCCATCGACGCAAACGCCACCACCGCCAAGGCGCAGTGGGTGAAGCGAACGCGTGTGGACACGGGCCGAACCGTACCAAGGCGGGCCGGCGCCGTCGCGTTGCCCAACTTGGGCAAACCGCTGCTCAACCCGCGCAGGCGCACCGTTTCCCAACGCGCAACTGCTCGGAATCCCAAGGCTGGTTCCGCGGAATGACGCTTGCTCACTCCTTGGGCACGCGCCGGCATTCGGCCCGCGCATCGTCTCGAACCACAACGAACAAGGACCACGAAATCATGGGCGGCATCATCACCATCTGCGGCGGAATTCTCGCGGCATCGGCATTCATCATCTCGCGCAAGCCGAACGCGAAGGATCTCATCGACAAGCTCACCCCGTACGAAGGGTGGATCGGCGCGCTCATGTTCTTCTGGGGCGTCTGGGAGATCATCGGGTCCATTCGCGGCCTTTCGATCCTCAGCGAGGACCCTCTGACCTGGATCTTCTGGATGCTCAGCGGCGTTGCCGACTTGCTGGTCGGCTTCATCCTCGGCTTCAAGCTGATCAGCACCTGGGTGCTCTCGAAGAACGAGACCGCGCTGGCCAAGGGGCAGGAACTTCGCCTGAAGCTCTCGAAGTATCAGGCGCCCCTGGGCTTGTTCGCCATCGTCATGGGCGTGCTCTACACCGTCTGGTCGTTCGTTCTCTAAGAAGGACGCGGGAGCCTTGGAACCACCGGAGTCGGCCATGGTACGAGTCGTTCTGAACTCGTACGCGATGAGCAGCGAACGATCCGATGGCGAGCTTCCCACGATGGACCCCGGCACGGCTCCGACCGAGCTGGGGCGCCATCGGTTGCTCGTGATCAGCGACCGTGAGCCTGTCGCGCATCACCTCCCCGAGCGGGGGGAGGTGACGGTCGGCCGCTCCGAGTCCGCGACCATTCAGGTGCCGGACCCGCTCATCTCTCGCGTCCATGTCTGCATCACGCTGGGGGATGACCTCCGCGTCCGAGACCTGGGCAGTTCGAACGGCACGATCGTGCGCGGCGAGAAGTTGCCGCCCAACATCGACGTGCCGATCGAGGTCGGAGAGACGATCGACTTCGGGTCGACCGTGCTGATCGTACAGCGGGAGGTCCTCAGTGCGGGGCGAAGCGAAGAAGCGCCGCTCGCCGACGATGCACACGAAGGTCGCAGCGACGCGATGCGGCGGCTGAACCGGCTCGCGCGGCGCGTTGCGGCGAGCCGGATCAACGTGCTGCTCCTCGGGGAGACCGGCGTTGGCAAAGAAGTCATGGCGAACACGCTGCATCGGATGTCTCCGCGTGCCGCGGCGCCGTTCATGGGCATCAACTGTGCTTCGCTCACCGAGTCCCTGTTCGAGAGCGAACTCTTCGGATTCGAAAAGGGTGCGTTCACGGGGGCGACGCAGGCCAAGCCTGGGCTGATCGAGGCGGCGCACAAGGGCACCTTCTTTCTCGACGAAGTCGGGGAGATGCCCCTGCCGGCGCAGGCCAAGCTTTTGCGGGTGCTCGAGCTGCGCGCCGTGCATCGCGTAGGGAGCGTCCGTCAGACTCCGGTCGACGTCCGCTTCATCTCGGCCACGCACCGTAACCTCGCCACCGAGGTCGCTGCGGGCCGGTTCCGCGAAGATCTCTACTATCGCCTCAACGGTATCTCGCTGGTGGTCCCACCGCTGCGGGAGCGCCGTGACGAGGTCGTCCCGCTCGCGCGCACCTTCTTGGCCGACGCCGCGAGGGAAGCGGGATTCACCGCGGTGCCGATCCTGTCTCCAGAAGTCATGGCTTGGATGCAGGGCTACGGCTGGCCCGGAAACATCCGCGAGCTGAAAAACGCGATGAACCGGGCCGTGCTGCTCGCTTCGGAGGGCGTCGTCCAGCCGGAGCACCTCGCCGTCGACGATGGCTACGCACCGAGCGCGTCGTCGCCGGGCATGCCGGTCGCAGCGCCAAGCGGGGCTCCGCAGACGGAGCGGGATCGCATTCTGGCGGCGCTCGCAGCTTGCGGTGGCAACCAGACCCGGGCCGCCAAGCAACTCGGCATCTCCCGCCGTACGCTGACGAGCCGGCTCAACGAGTTCGGTCTGCCGCGGCCTCGCAAGAAAACCTGAGCTCAGGCCTCCGCGTCGAGCAGCGCTTTGAGGGCGGTCGGGGGGACGTCGAACCGCTTCCGGCACACACGGCTAAAATGTGCCTGGTCGGCAAACCCGGAGCAGAACGCAATCTCGGTGAGGCTGAGGCGGTCTGCGCGGAGCAAGGACATCGCGACGTCGAGCCGCGCGCGCTGGAGACGCTCGCTGAACGTCGACCCGTCGCTTCGCAGGGATCGCTGCAGGCTACGTGGTGACGTGCCCAAGCGTGCGGCAACCTCCGCGACCGTCCAGCTGCGGGCGACGTCGGTTTCGAGGATGCGCGCCACAGCGTCGCGGACGTGGGCTGATTCTACCCACTGCGAGGGGAGGGTCGCTGCGCGGGGCGCCCAGGACAGCGTGGTCGTGGCACGCTGCGGGCTCGAGACCTCTACTCGAGGGGAGCCCCAGCGCTCCAGTAATCCTGCGAGTAGGCCCCATACGAACTGGTGCTCGGCTTCGGCAATCGGCTCTCCATCGACGCAAACATGCTCGACCTCGAGGGTGCCGTCGGCGATGCCGAGCGTTCGGGTTCGGTGCTTGGTATGCCCGAATGCCTCGATGCTCTGCCAGCGCGCGAGTACGGATGCTGCCGTCGGTGCGTTCGTGACGGTGCTGAGGACGGGGTGGTCCGCACGGCCTCGAATCGCGCGACCCACGTCGAATGCTTCGTCTGGGCGCGTGAGCAGGTCCAGGAGCGCCCGCTTGCTGCGTGCCGAAGCCGGCTCGCCCGTTCTCGCCTCGACCTCGGCCCGGACCATCGCCAGGAGCGTTGCGCTGGTCGAATGTCCCACCACGCGAGCCTAGCCTTTCGCGCCGACGAGCGCGGCGAGAAACAGCTCGACGAACGCGTCGCCCGAAAATGGGTTCTGGCTCGTCACGAGGTTGCCGTCGCGCGTGGCGTTGGAGCGTCCGGGAAAGGCCGCTCGATGACGAAGCCCGGCCCGTCGCAGACTCCGTCCGATCTTGCGGTCGCGTGCACGTGCCCCCATGACGACGCGTTCGATGTACAGCTCTTCGATGTTGGAGACCGAGGTGACGCGTCGCCCGACGAACGGCGAGGTGTCCTTCGGCAGCTCCGCAAGTACGGCAGGCGCATGGCATACCAACCCGATCGGTCGCTTCGACCGGCCGACGTCGAGCAGAAGCGAGTGAAGGGACGCGTTGCGAAGAAGGTCGACCATCACACCTTGGCCACCGGGCACGAGCACGGCGGAAAACGCCTCCGGGGTCGTGGCCGCCACACGGAGGTCTTGCGGGTTCTGCACTTCGGCCGCGTGCTCGAACCAGTGCACCGCTTCGTCCCTCCACTCGGGGTGGCTCGCCCAATACTTCTCGTTCAGGCTCTCGGGGTCGAGTGCCGGGCGGCGGCCCTGGGGTGTCGCGACACGGTACGTGATCCCTGCGCCGTCGAGTCCTCGCTTGACCTCGTAGAACCCGTTGAGGAAGAACCCCGTGGCGCGGGTGGTGCCGTCGGCAAGCGTTTGGGTGCTGGCTGCCGAGAGCACGACCAGGACGGGGCGTGCAGGCGTCGACTCAGGCGTCGCGGCGCGCCCGGGATCGGCCGCCAACGTCGCGCCCAGCCACAAGGAACCGATGGTGCTCGTGAACGTCATGTCCACGAGGTTGAACGCCGACCGTGATGGCGGCTTGAACGATCGCGCCAGGATTAGAGAAGCGACGAGTAGATCGCGTGGCGACCCACGCCGATCCGCTCGAGGCGCTCCTCTTTGACGAGGATTCCGAGGTGGTGCCGCAGGACCTTGCGGTCGAGGCGGGTGTACTCCTCGATGTCGTCGAGCGTGACCTCGCCGTTGCCTTCGATGAACGGCATGACCTTGCGCGAGAACTCGTCGCTCGACATGCCGCCGTCTTTCGGCTCAGCCTTCGCCTTGGGCTCGGCCGCCGCTGCGTCCTTTTCGGCGTATGCATCCCCGAGCTCGTCCTCGAGAATGCGCTATTTCTTGCGGCGCTTGGTGGTCTTCTTCGCGGGCGCCGGCTTCTCGGTGAAGCCGTCGCGGAGGTCGCCGAGAGTGATCTTGGCAAACTGCGTCCACAGCCCGCGGGCGTTCAAGAACTTCACCAGGTCGCCGAGCGTGACCTGTTCGGGGTTCTTCAAGCCCTTGAGCGTTTCGAGGGCGCTGAGGCGCTCGAGCTCGTAGCCCGGAACGTCGGAAGACAGCATGTCGCTGGAGGCCATGGGATGCTTTACGTGCGAACGAACGTCGCGAGGGTCCGGCGCGTCTCGACGCTGAATCAACTTCAGCGGCGTCGACGACCCCGTTCCGGCCCAAATGATGCGGGAAGCGGAACCGCCTCGCAAGCGGGGTTTCACCCCTCTTCAGGGGTGTGCGTCGGCGGAAGTCGGTCGGTCAGCGCGGTGCGCAACGCGGCCAAGGTGGTCGGATCGTCGACCGGGATGCCCGCGGTCTGCGGGTTTCGCAACCGCTCACGCGCCCGACCGAGGCCAGCAATGACGGCGTCGAGGCAGTCGCCGAGCGCGTCTGCATTGGCTTCGAAGAGGTCGGCCCACAACGCGGGGGAGGATGCGGCCACGCGGGTGACGTCGCGCCACGAGCCCGCTGCCAGCGCGGCAGCTTGCGCAGGTGCCTCGCGGCGCTTGGGATCGTGGACCTGCGCGACGAGTGCCTGCGCCAGCAGGTGCGGAAGGTGGCTGATCCACGCGACCGACGCATCGTGCTCCGTGGCATCCATGAGGATGGCATTCGCGCCGATGTCGCGAACCAGCGCCTCGGCCCGGGCGAGGGCGTTGTCGTCGGTCCCTGGGCACAGGACGAACGGTCGACCCGAGAACAGGTCCTCCCGTGCCGCCGCGATCGAGCTGCGCTCCGAGCCGGCCATCGGGTGCCCGCCAACGAAGGCTGGGACGCCGTGCCGCTGGGCTGACTCCATGATGGTGCCTTTGACCCCGGCGGTGTCGAGGACGAGCTGCCAGCCCGACGCGGGTGTCTGACCGAGGGTCGCGAGGGCTTGCTCGAGTACGCCCGGAGGAGTCGCCAACAGAACGGTGTCACAGTCGGCGACCTGCTCCGCGAGCGTCGGACCCAGGGCCCATCCTTCGTCGATCGCACCGCGGGCCTGCGCGGTGGTGAGCACGGACCCTCGGTCGATTCCGACGACGGTCGCGGCCGGTCGGGATGCGCGGAGAGCGAGACCCAGCGACCCACCGATGAGTCCGCATCCCACGATCGCGATGCGCTCGGGCATGCGCGAATCATGGGGCACGACGCGTCTGCCGTCGCTCCCAAACCCGCCATGTCTCCAGGCGCACGGGCCGCAGGAAAGGGGAGCGAATTTGCGCACTTGGAGGTGGGTTCAGCGCCGATGACGTGGGGCCAATTCGCACCTCGACTCACGCGCCGAGATCAAAAAAAAGAGATCTCTTCTCAGAGCCCGTGGTCCGTGTTGGGCCAAGCCTGTGACGTGCCTGTGACCGGCTTGGGGATGCGGGTTTCGCTCCGGAGCGGAAGCCGCGCGGCCGGTCCCGGGGCCGTCGTCGGCGTAGGAGCCTGTAGCATACCGTTCCAATCGATCCGCAGCATGATCGGAGGATCACGTGCGGTCTGCGCGGCTGGGGATTCGTGCACAGGAGTTGTGGATAAGTCTGTGGGTAAGTTGGGGGGAACGTGAAGCGACTCATGGGCCGGTGATGGGGATAAGACCCCTTCGAAACTTGTGCCCTGGTTCTTGCTTCACCCCAACATGTTGTGGTTCTAATACCACCCGCCCCAACATGGTGGGGCTTGACGACGGGGCTCCCACCCGTCAGTACTTCCACCCCCACCACGCCGCTCCACGCCCGCATCGTCCACGCAGTTTGCGCAGATTCGGGTTCTTCCTCCACGCAGGTGGGGGATTGGCGGAGGGGACCTGCGGTCTCGGCCGCATCTGCACTTCCGCACCGCGCTCCGGTGCACCACGCGTCTCCAACCCCACCGCGATGGCGGGGTCGTCGCGTGTCCCGCCGTCTTCGGCCCTGTCTTCGGCCCCTTGCTCGACCATCCGTCCAGGCGCCCTCTCGTTTTCGTCGATTTTTTGCAATCGACCCCGACGCGCCGAGAACCTGACCTCCTGTTCAGGTTTTGAACCCCGCCCGACCGTCTTCCCCAACGCTCTCTCCGACTGGCACCGCCGCACTCTCCCCAGGTCTGTTCCGATGAAGCTCTCCCGCCATTTCACCGCCGCCAACTCCGCCTCCGACTTCGACGGTATCGAGTTCGAAGACCGCACCTCCAAGATCACCAACCCCGACGGTTCGGTGGTGTTCGAGGCCAACGACATCGCGGTGCCCAAGGGGTGGTCGCAGGTCGCCGTCGACATCCTGGCGCAGAAGTACTTCCGCAAGGCCGGCATCCCCACGCGGCTTCGTCGCGTGCCCGAGCCCAACGTCCCCGAGTGGCTGTGGCGCAGCGAGCCCGACGAGGACGAGCTCGGTGACCTTCCCAAGGCCGAGCGCAGCCGCGGTGAGAACGACAGCCGAGAGGTCTTCCGGCGCCTGGCGGGATGCTGGACCTACTGGGGCTGGCGGCACGGATACTTCACCGACGAGGCGTCGGCCCAGGCCTACTACCAAGAGATGCTGTTCATGTTGGCGACGCAGCGCGCCGCACCGAACAGCCCGCAGTGGTTCAACACCGGCCTCAACTGGGCGTACGGCATCACCGGTCCTGCGCAGGGGCACTACTACTGCGAGCCCGAGACGGGTCGCGCGCGCCGTTCGCAAAACGCGTACGGCCGCCCGCAGCCCCACGCCTGCTTCATCCAGTCGGTCGACGACGATCTCGTCGGCGAGAACGGCATCATGGACCTCTGGGTCCGCGAAGCCCGTCTGTTCAAGTACGGATCGGGCACCGGCACCAACTTTTCCCGCATCCGCGCCGAGGGCGAGTCGCTCTCGGGCGGCGGTCGCTCCAGCGGCCTGATGAGCTTCCTGCGCATCGGTGACCGTGCCGCTGGCGCCATCAAGTCGGGCGGCACCACGCGTCGCGCCGCGAAGATGGTCGTCGTCGACATCGACCACCCCGACGTCGAGGCGTTCATCGACTGGAAGGTCATCGAAGAGCAGAAGGTTGCCGCGCTCGTCACCGGTTCGCGCCTGTGCAACGAGCACCTCAACGCCGTCCTCGAGGCGGGCTGGGGCAACGCGGACATCACCAACGAAGACCGCTGGAAGCCCGCCGCCAACAAGCCGCTGCGCAAGGCGATGCGTGCCGCTCGCAAGGCCCAGGTCAGCGAGAACTACATCCAGCGCGTGCTGCAGCTCGGTGAGCAGGGCGCCAAGAAGATCGAGTTCCAAGAGTATGATACCGGTTGGGACTCCGAGGCCTACGGCACCGTCGCCGGCCAGAACTCGAACAACTCTGTTCGCCTGACCGACGCGTTCCTCAACGCGGTCGAGACTGACGACAAGTGGGAGCTGCGCAGCCGCATCGACAACTCGGTCGCCAAGACCCTCGACGCCCGCGAGCTGTGGAACAAAGTCTCCTTCGGCGCGTGGTCCTGCGCCGACCCCGGCCTGCAGTTCGACACCACCATCAACGACTGGCACACGTGCCCGGCGTCGGGTCGCATCAACGCGAGCAACCCCTGCTCGGAGTACATGTTCCTCGACGACACGGCCTGCAACCTGGCGTCGCTGAACCTGATGAAGTTCGTGGCGCCCAACGGTGACCTCGACGTCGAGGCCATTCGTCACGCATCGCGCCTGTGGACCGTCACGCTGGAGATTGCCGTGCTCATGGCACAGTTCCCCAGCAAGCAGATCGCCGAGCTCAGCTACCGCTACCGCACGCTCGGCCTCGGCTACGCCAACCTCGGCACCTACTTCATGACGCGCGGCTTCCCGTACGACTCGGAGGAAGCCGTCGGCATCTGCGGTGGGGTCACCGCCCTCATGACCGCCACCTGCTACGCGACCTCGGCCGAGCTCGCCGAAGAGCTGGGACCGTTCCCGGGCTACGAAGAGAACCGCGCGCACATGCTGCGGGTCATGCGTAACCATCGCCGCGCCAGCTACGACGCGCCCAAGCACGAGTACGAGGGGCTGAACACCCCGCCGGTCGGCATCCCGCAGCAGACCTGCCCCAGCTACCTGCTCGGTGCGGCCCAGCAGGAGTGGGACAGCGCGCTTCGCCGCGGCGAAGAGCACGGCTACCGCAACGCGCAGGTCACCGTCATCGCGCCCACGGGCACCATCGGCCTGCTGATGGACTGCGACACCACCGGCATCGAGCCGGACTTCGCCCTGGTGAAGTTCAAGAAGCTCGCGGGCGGCGGCTACTTCAAGATCATCAACCAGTCGGTGCCCAGCGCCCTGGAGAAGCTTGGCTACACCAGCGCCCAGGCGGACGACGTCGTCCGCTACATCAAGGGTGCCGGCAGCCTGGTCGGCAGCCCCCGCGTCTCGCACGCGGACCTCAAGGCCAAGGGCTTCACCACCGAGGTCCTCGAGAAGGTCGAAGCGGAGCTCGCCTCGGCGTTCGAGATCGGTTTCGTGTTCAACCGCTGGACGCTCGGCGACGAGTTCTGCAAGAACACGCTCGGCTTCACCGACGAGCAGCTTGGTGACCCGACCTTCAGCATGCTCGAGGCGCTCGGGTTCACCGCCGACGACATCCAAAAGGCCAACGACTTCGTCTGCGGCACGATGACCATCGAGGGCGCGCCCCACATCAAGGACGAGCACCTGCCCGTCTTCGACTGCGCCAACAAGTGCGGTCGCTACGGCAAGCGCTACATCGCGCCGATGGCCCACGTCCACATGATGGCCGCCGCGCAGCCCTTCCTTTCGGGCGCCATCTCCAAGACCATCAACATGCCGAACACGGCGACGGTGGCCGAGGTCGAGGACGTCTACATGCAGTCGTGGAAGATGGCGCTCAAGGCCATCGCCCTCTACCGCGACGGCTCGAAGCTCAGCCAGCCGCTCTCGGCCGCGCTGCTCGACGAGGTCTCCGACGACCTCGACGACGAGGACGTGGTCGAGGCGCCCATCGCCGCGACCAGCCAGCCGCAGATCATCGAGAAGGTCACCGAGAAGGTCATCACGCGCTACCTCAAGAAGCGCCGCTCGATGCCCGACCGCCGCGGCGGCTACACCCAAAAGGCCGTCATCGGCGGCCACAAGGTGTACATCCACACCGGCGAGTACAGCGACGGCACGCTCGGCGAGATCTTCATCGACATGCACAAGGAAGGCGCCGCCTTCCGCAGCCTGATGAACTGCTTCGCCATCGCGATCAGCCTCGGTCTG
This sequence comes from Myxococcota bacterium, assembly GCA_039024335.1. Classification (GTDB taxonomy): domain Bacteria; phylum Myxococcota_A; class Polyangia; order Nannocystales; family Nannocystaceae; genus CAJXVA01. Next base: position 66,577 of record JBCCQM010000011.1, on the reverse strand, counting down.
CAGTACGGCGTGCCGCTGGAGGAGTACGTCGAGGCGTTCACCTTCACCCGCTTCGAGCCCAACGGCATGGTGCACGGCCACCCGAGCATCAAGATGTGCACCAGCATCATCGACTACATCTTCCGCGAGATGGCGGTGAGCTACCTGGGTCGTCACGACCTGGCCCACGTCGCGCCCGAAGACCTCGACCCCGACACCACCGGCGGCGACCGTGCATCGGCCGACAGCGACGCCCCCGGCGACGGCATGGTCCGCGGCGTCGACTACACCGAGGAAGTCGTCGAAGAGCGGCACGTCACCCCGGGCCCGCTCAAGCTGGAGGCCACGCTTCCGGGTAGCGCCGGCTTCATCGCCGACGCCAACCGCCCCAAGATCGAGTTCGAGGACCGCTCGGCTCAACTCGAGGCAGGCGTGGACACGGGCGCGGCCAACGGTGGAACCAGCGCGCGCGCGGCCAAGCGCGGTGCCGAGAAGCAGGCGGCAGCCGAGCTGTCGGCCAAGGTCCAGAAGGCACGCATGCAGGGCTACGAAGGCGACGCCTGCACCAGCTGCCAGAGCTTCACGCTCGTCCGCAACGGCTCGTGCCTCAAGTGCATGACCTGTGGCGCCACCAGCGGCTGCTCCTGAGCTTCCAGCCGGCCCACGAAGCCCCGCGCTCCTTTCGGGAGGCGGGGCTTTTTGCGTTCCGAAGAGCCCAGACTTGCGCGGAGTCCGCGCCGAAAGTGCTCGCGCGGGTCAGCGGCCGCGGTCATACTGCCGGCCGTGAAGGTTCTCGTCGTGGTCCTCAACTACCGCACACCACAGCTCGCGGTGCGGTGTTTGGAGTCGCTCGAGCGCGAGGTTGGCCAGATCGAGGGGGGCATGCGCGTCGTCGTGCCCGACAACGCGTCCGGGGATGACTCGGTCGAGGTCATTTCGGCGGGCATCCGAGACCATGGTTGGGGCGCGTGGGCCAGCGTGCTGCCGCTCGAGAAGAACGGCGGGTATTGCTTTGGCAACAATGCTGCAATCCGACAGGAACTCGGCGGTGACGATCCGCCGGACTTCGTCATGCTCGTGAACCCAGACACGTACGTGCGTGATGGTGGCGTTCGCCGGCTGCTCGACTTCATGGAGACGCGCCCTCGCGTTGGAATCGTCGGAGCGCGACTCGAAGACCCTGACGGAGTGGCACAGAACGGAGCCTTTCGGTTCCCCTCCATCTTCACCGAGATCATCGGCGGGTTTCGCCTCGGCCTTCTCAGCAAGGCCCTCAAAGAGCACGACCTTCGCTACACGCTTGGTGATGAGCCCATGCCCGTCGATTGGGTGGTCGGTGCCGCGATGATGATTCGACGGGAGGTCTTCGATCAGATCGGCCTCCTCGACGAAGGCTACTTCCTCTACTTCGACGAGGTCGACTTTTGCTATCGCGCTGCGCAGGCCGGTTGGGAGCGGTGGTACGTGCCCAGCAGCGTGGTCGTGCATCTGGTGGGACAGTCCACCGGGATCAGCGACACCCGCAAGAAACCCCCGCGGTACCCCGACTACTGGTTCGAGTCACGGCGGCGCTACTTCGTGAAGAACTATGGTCGACTGCAAGCCACCGCGGCGGACGTCGCCTATCTGATCGGTTACTCCACGTTTCGGGTGCGCCGTCGCCTTCAAAAGAAGCCCGATCTCGACCCGCCCCACTTCATGTGGGATTTTTTCCGAAACAGCACCGTGGTCAAGGGGTATGAGCTATGAGCAAGTCCGATTCCGAACGTCCGGGGTTGTTTCGTCAACTTCGTGAAGACTGGGAGAGCCATCGCAAGGATTGGACGCGTCCTGGGTTTCGCGCGGTCGCGGTCCATCGTTTTGGCGTCTGGCGGATGGGGGTCGAACCCAAGCTGCTCCGTGCTCCGTTGAGCGTGGTGTATCGCGCCATGTACCGACATGTCCGCGATACGTACGGCATCGAGCTTCCATACTCGGTCAAGCTCGGTCGACGCGTCGTGATCGAACATCAAGGCGCGATCGTCGTGCACGGAGACTGTGTGATCGGGGACGACTGCATTCTTCGTCAGGGCGTGACTCTGGGCAACAAGCGCGAAGACCAGCCCTACGATGCCCCATCCCTGGGCGACGGAGTCAGCGTTGGCGCTGGTGCGAAGGTCTTGGGCGCTGTGTCGGTGGGGGATGGCGCGTCGATCGGTGCCAACGCCGTGGTCGTCAAGGATGTTCCGCCAGACACCGCGGTGGTCGGCATTCCTGCCAAGCCGATCGGCTCGACTCGCGACTCGTAGCGACTGAGCACAAGGAAACCGGCTACCGAACTCGGTGATGCACGCGGCGGGGTCTCCTGCCGCGGGCCGAAGTGCGTCGCCGAACGTGCTCGTGGTGCTGGTGAACACGAAGGACTCCACGCCTGTGCGTACGGCCTCTTCGAGCAGGCGTGCCCAAGATGTCCGCTGCTTCCCGTCACCACGATCGTCATCGCGGGGAGCGTTCGTGACACGCTGCCCGCCGTCGATGCTGCATACGCCTGCCGTTTCGTCCCGGTGTTGCGGCCGTGAAGCCATCGACGCGTCTCTCGAAGAGGACTACAGCGTGGCTCGGGACGCGCTGTGCGCGGACTACGACGGTGGCGTGTGCGACTGCGAGCTCCCGGACATGACGATGATGTACGTCGAGCAGCGCTGCACGCTCGTGCCAAACTGAGCTTCACGATCAGGGTCGTCGCGCCACCCGATCTGGGAAGTCGAGGTCCCGCAACTCTGGGACCGCAGGCTCGGCACGGTGCTTGTACCTCCTGTCAACGTGGCTGTACCTTCCGTTCGTGCGCCCTATACTGGCGCCGTGTCGCGCCTCTTCCCCGTTGCTTCGGCTTTGCTCCTGTTGACCGCGTGCCCGTCCGAGGAGGGGAAGGAAGGCGGAACTGCGGGGGAACCGGGCGCAGCCGCATCGGCGTCCGAGGAGCCTGCGAAAGCATGCCGGGCTCAGGACGCGCACGAACTCGCCGTAGAGCTGTCGAAGGCCAGCATCCCCACGAAGCAGGCGCGGGTGGGCGAGGGGCTGCCGTCGGTCTGCGACCTGACGGACGCTCAGGCGGCGTTTCTTGCTGCGACCGAGCCCGGTGCGGCCTCCGACGCCCGCTTCGCGGCCGCGGTCAAGCACATCGACCTGCTCGACGAGGTCTGCCCGAAGGACGTGACGGAGGCGCTGGGCGCCATGAAGCCAGGGGCGCGCGCGGCCGCCATGTTCGACAAGTGTGGACTTGGGGCGCACGCCTTGGCCGAGCGTGACGACTGGCTCGCGCATGGACCCAGCTCGGTGGTGCCGTTCATGACGAAGGGCTGGCTCGTTCAGCAGGGCGTCGCGCCGGAAGATGCCCTCACGCTGTCGCAGGCGCTCGTGCTGCGTGACCGGACCCGCTGGGCGGCGTCCGACCAGTCGTTGCCCAAGGTAGAGGGCGCGTTGGGGGCGGTCCCGACTCGGTCGGTCGCTGTGCAGGTCACGCCGAACGAAGTCCGCGTGGCGGGCACGCGCGTGCTCACCCTCGAAGACGGCCGGGTCCCTGCGCCGCCCAAGGGCGAGGACGTTCATCCGGACGTGGTCAAGCTTCGCGAGGCGATGCTCGCCGAGCGAGAGACCTTTCCCGAAGACGCCACGGTCGCGCTGGCGGTCGTGGCTGACGCATCCGTCCACGCGCGAACCCTCGACCAGGTCGCGGCGCAGGCAAGCGAAGCGAAGCTGGGCTCGATGCTTCTCGTTGGGATGAGCGGCGTGACGGGCGAAGGGGCGCTGCCCTTCGTGACCACCGGTTCGCCCGTCGGCGTAGTCGACGTATTCGTCGATTCGAAAGGGTTTCGCGTGTCCTCGCCCGGCAGCGAGCCGAAAACGTTCCCCAAGCCCTACGACTTCGATGCGCTGCAGTCCGAGGTGCTCGAGCACGTCAAAAACTCGAAGATCAAGGTCACCGGCGTCCGTCTGCATCCCGAGGACGACATCCCCGTCAGCGTCTTGGCCTCGCTGTTCGCTCGACTCGGCCCGCCGCGATGCTCGGACGGTGATGCGGCCGGATGTGTGGAGCTGACCGTCCAGTTCTTTGCTGGTCTCGATCCCCTTGCAGCGCAATCGGGAATCCTCGCAATCATGGCGGCCGAAAGCGGCAGCTTCTTGGGGAGCCCTCACGGGGTGTTCGAGTCTGAGGGATTCGACGAGGACGTCTGGGGCGGGCTCACGGGTACCGAGGTCGGCGAAGCGTTCGGCGCTGGTGGCCTCGGCCTGGTCGGCACGGGTCGTGGTGGTGGTGGCACCGGCGAGGGCACCATCGGCCTCGGCAACGCGGGCCTGATCGGTGGTGGTGAAGGCGGCGGAAGTGGAAGTGGCTATGGCACGGGTGGCAGCCTCAAGGGCGGTCGCAAGGTCGCGAAGGTTCGCCAGGGCAAGCACACGGTCACGGGCTCGCTCGACAAGCAGATCATTCGCCGCATCGTCCGTGCCCACGTCAACGAAGTGCGGTACTGCTACGAGAAGGGGCTCGTCGGTGATCCCAGCCTCGAAGGCACGGTCACCATCGACTTCACCATTAGCGGTAACGGCAAGGTCACCGCCTCGAGCGTGGCATCCGACAGCGTCGGAGATGGCACGGTCGGCACCTGCGTATCCAAGAAGATTAAGCGCTGGCGCTTCCCCAAGCCCCTCGGCGGCGGCGTCGTGAAGGTCAAGTACCCGTTCACGTTCTCGCCCGGGTGAGTCGGATGAGGTCTCTGCATCTCGTGTGCGCCCTGCTCTTCGTGGGGTGCGCGACCGCGGGGGGCCCGCGCTCCAAGCCTGCGGCTCGTCGCAGTGCCCAACGCGTGGTCGAGGTCGGCACTGGTCAAGGCTTCGCGTGTGCGCGGCTCGGATCGGGCAAGGTGCGCTGTTGGGGCGGCAACGACGAAGGCCAGCTCGGGGACGGGACGGCGCTCGAGCGAAGCACGCCACGCGACGTCGTCGGGCTCGACGATGCCGTTTCGTTGTCTGTTCACACGGTCCGTGCATGTGCGGTTCACGAAGCCGGGACCGTCTCGTGCTGGGGAGACTCATGGCTGCCCGGTCGCATGGAGCCCGACCGCGTCCCGGTGCAGATCCCCGGAATCAACGACGCGCGGACCGTCTCCGTCGGCAACTTCCACGCCTGCGCGATCCGTCGGGGTGGAGCCGTATCGTGCTGGGGCTCCAACCAGAGCGCGCAGCTGGGCAGCGGGGCGACCGGCGGTGACGACCTGGTCATCGAGGTTCCAATCGATGACGTCGTGGCCGTCGCGCCCGCGTTTCAAAACACCTGCGCGGTGAAGTCCGACGGCAGCGTCTGGTGCTGGGGCGATTACCCGCTCCAGACCGACGGGTCTGGGGAGGATCCCAAGCCGTGGCTGAAGCCGACGCGCGTCGAGACCGAGTACATCTTCGTCGACCTGCACCCGGGCTTTGGCCACTACTGCGGCCGCATCGAGGAGAAGGGGCAGGTCGCCTGCTTCGGCGCGCCGCTTGGGCTGTGCAGCTACGGCTATCGGCCCACGCGGCAGGAGCAGCAGGGAATTCTGTTGATTCCCGGCGTTCGCGACGTGGTGGCCATGGCCGGTCCAGACTGCGCACTCGTTGGAGAGGACCTGCTGTGCTGGGACGATCCGAGCCCCGCCGAGCCCGAGCATCCGGACGCGTCCCCTCAGTGCCTCGGCACGCGGACCACCGTAGGCTCGCCGCGCGACATGTCGGCGGTCCATGGGCAGGGATGCGTCGTCGACGACGAAGGCGTTCGCTGCTGGGGCGAAGGCGGCCGTGGGCAGCTCGGCAACGGCGTGCTCGCAGACGAAGAGACGCCGCAGCGGGTCGTGAACCTGTTCGAGCCCGACGTTCCCGACGTCGACTGGGCGCAGCGGCTGGCGACCGAGGTTCCGCGCGACGACCTCCGCGGGTCCGCGCTGGTGTGGTTCGATGCGCCGCTGTTCGCGTCGGTCGATGCCGAGCGTCCGATCGGTCGTCGCGGCAAAGTCGTTCCGCGGTACTCCGATCGCAGCGCGCACTTTCCCGTCGAGGTCGCGCGCGATCACGGCGACGTCGTCGAAGTCCACAACCTTGGGGCGCGTACGCGTGGCCAGCACTGCGGGTGGTCCGGCCGCGACGCCGACAAGGGGCTGACCGTGGCGGGCTACGACCTCACGATGTTCGTGCGCAAGGCCGACCTCGTGCCCGTGTTCGTTGCGAACTACGCCGACAGCCACGAGGACGGCAGCGTGCTCATGGTGGCACCGGGCACGCCCGTGGAGCCGGGTCCGCAGTCGCTGGCGGTGGGCGTGGGTTCGTCGACGCTGCGCGTCTACAGCGAGCCGAGCGACTTGGGCTTGTCGTACGAGGTCGAACCGCTCGAGTACCCATCCAGCGGGTTGCCCGACAACTGCAGTACAGACGTGCCGGCGCGATTGCTGGGCCAGGCGTTCAACCTGGAGTCTCTGCCCTACGACATGCAGTGGCGGTGTCGCATCGACGAAGGGGATGTTCCGGATACGCTGCGCGTCGTCTTTCACGACCCGTGCGTTCATGTCGAAGTCATCGTCGACGAGAACCCGCGAACGACCGGGGGCGCCGGTGGAATCGGGATGGCGGGGTCGGGCCCCAAGACGCGCTGGACCATCGAAGCCGGGGCGCCCGCGCTGTGGCGTGACGGCAGCGTCGCGGGAGAGAAGCGGGTGCGGCAGACCACCACGACGCCGCCCAAGCGCGTTCAGGGGCGCCTGTGCTGGTCGCTGGGGGACGACTTCGAGCTCTGCCACGCAGAGGCCGACGTTCGCGTCGACCACGTCGACCCGCGCTGACGACATCGCAGGCTCTGTAGGACCGTCGCCCACTCAATTGAAGCTCGCGAGAACCAGGGCGACCGGACAGGCAGCTGACCTGTGTCGGCTCGTCCGGCGCACGTACGCTCATGGTTCGTCGTCTCCTGTGTTGGTCCCTCCTGTTTGCCTCGGCTGGCCTCGTCGCGTGCGAGGGATCCTCTGGGCGCGCGGGGTCAGGCGCAAGCGCAGGCGCCGAAGACGACGACCAGAGCGAAGTTCCGCTGAGCCCGAGCGAGCGACTCGCCCGCGCAACCGCGATCCGCGACGCCCACGCCGCGCACGGGCTGATCGACAACCCGGTCATCTTTGCCGGCATCGCGCAGGCCGAGACGTCGCTTGCGCACTGCTATCACGAGCTCGCTGCGATTGGATGTCCGGGGGAGTTCGCCAGCGCAGACTGTGGCGGTGAGGTCATCCTCGCGGGCGGAGCAGACGGCACCTGCGAGCAAGGTGGCCTGGGCATGTTCCAGTTCGACCAAGGCACGCAAACCCAGACGAAGACGTTCTGGGACACCACGGGGTACTGGCCCTTGGGGGCACCCACGCCGCGCGACGTCGTTTCCCTTTCGGGCAACGTGCAGGCTTCGATCGACTTCGTCATGTGGAAGGCCTGGCATTCGGGCGTTACGCCGCTCTTTGCCGATGAGGCGGCGATGTACGACTGGATCAACGGCATCCGTCCGGTCGACGGCACCGAAGACTTCGAGCTTTGGCTGGGCTTCCTCGCCCACAACTACAACGGTTGGGGCTGGAACACGGCGGGCTGGGCCACGGCCAAAGAGAAGTACCGCGACGCCACGCACCTGGTGCATCAAGAGTTCGGCGGCGACGACTTCTGGTACGGCGAAGGGGACGGCGGCGGAGAGGCCCCCGGCACGCCGTGTTGGCCCGAGGGGGGACTGTGGTGCGGCGGTAACGGTGTGCCGGGCGACATGGACACGCTCTACGTCTGCGCGGGCGGCATGCTGCAGGTCCAAGAGGTTTGCGAAGCGGGATGTCAGCATCAGCCGCCGGGGTTCCCCGACGCGTGCAACCCCGGAGGCGGAGGCGGCGAGCAGGTTGGCTGCGGGTGGTCGTTCCCGGTGGGCGACGCGCCGGAGAGCACGGCGCCGCTGAGCAACAATCACCCGGTCGGCGGCAACAACCTGCCGCATTTGGGCACGCACCTCGGCGCCGACTACTGGTCGGGCGGTGGATGCACCGATCTCGGCAAGACGGTCTATGCGGTCGCGGACGGTACGGTCGTGGAGATCGTCGACGGCCTCGGCAGCTTTCTCGACGTGGTCGTCATCCGCCACGAAGACCCCGCTGCGGGCGCGGTCTACTCGATGTACGGGCACATTCAGCGCTCCGCCGGCTTGGAAGAAGGCGACGCGGTGTCGGGGCGTCAGGTCATCGGCGAGGTCGACGACGTGCTCGCGTACTTCAGCCCGTGTCACTTGCACTTCGAGCTGCTCAGCGAAGTCGCGTTCAACGAGGGCCCGTTTTGCAACGGATGCGAGGCGGTCGGGTTCAACGTGTCGCCTGGCTACGATCGCGGCGTGGGCGTGACGCCGGGGGCGGACCCCAGCGGCGACACCTGGCTGGAGGTCGACGACGACATCGTGGGCAACCGCTGGTACGACGCGGACGCGTTCATCTCGGCGCGCTTGGCCACCGAGTGTGATGACGAAGAGGAGCCCGAGCCTCCCGAGCTTCCCACGTGCGGCCAGCTCTCCGAGCAAGAGGGCTACATCAACGGCGCGTGTGAATGGAACGGCAACGGGGCCTGCAACGGGATGGGCCCGGCCACGAGCGACTGCGACCACTGCTGCGACGTTTGCGACTTTGGGACGACGTGTGGCGACCTCGCGGCGGAGCAAGGATGGGCGGCTGCAGCGTGCGAATGGAACGGAAACGGAGCCTGCGCAGGTTCTGGCACGCCCACCTGCGACTGCGACGTCTGCTGCGAGGTGTGAGGCCGATCAGTCCATGCGGGTGCGGAGCTGCGCGACGGCTGCGTCGAACGGACCAAGGCCTGCGGCAGCGCGGGCCATCAGCTGCGCGCCCTCGACCAGCGCGAGGGTGGCTGAGGCTTCGAGCTCGGGGTCGGCAACGTTCGCGATGCTCCCGTCGGCGGCGCCACGTCGGTAGGCGTCGGCCAGCCACGCGATGCCGTCGACGTGAAAGCGCTGCACGACGCCGAGGACGGGCGCCTCCAGCGTCTCGGCGTCACTCGCCAGCGACACGCACAGGCACAGCGTCGAGCCGCCATGCACGGCGTCTCGATAGATCTGCAGGTACCCGCGAATGCAGTCGGCTCCGCACGATGCTTTCGCGGCAACGTGCTCGAGTGCCGCGCCGACGCGCTCGACGTAGCGCTCGACCATCGCAAGGGCCAGGTCGGACTTGGCGCGGAAGTGGTAGTGGATGCTCGCCGTGCGAATGCCGATGTCCTGCGCCAGATCGGCGTAGCTGAACCCGTTGTAGCCGCGCGCGCGGGCGAGGCGTTCGGCGCTGTCGAGGAGCTTGGCTTTCGTGTCGGCGGGCATCGGTCAGGCGTCGGCGCGGGCGAACGCGGCCTCGAATCGAGCGCGGGCTCCATCGAGGTGTCCGGCCTTGCGCCACACCGTGGCCCCGGACGCGCCCGCGCGCGCCTCCAGCGTATCGCCCGGGGGCAGACGCAGCCAGCTCTGGGGGCCGAACGTCTCGCTGCCCATCGTGAAGCTGCCTTCGAGCACGAACAGCTCGAGACCGCGGCCGGCGTCGCGGACGACGGGCTGCTCCGCGCTCCATCGCTCGAACGCGACGTCTTCGTGGGCGTCGGTGTACAGCGCCGCCACCGAGACGCCGCTGGCGGTCTCGACGTAGGCGGGCGGCTCCATCAGTCGAACGGTGACCGCGTCGTCGGGGTCGAACTGCCAGAGCTTCACGAAGATCGTGCAGCCGTCTGCCGAGCCTGGCTGGTGCTTCGAACCCGGAGGGTTGCGAATGTACGAGCCGGGCCCGAAGTCCCCGTGTTCGTCCGAGAACACGCCCTCGAGCACCACGAACTCCTCGCCGCCGGTGTGGACGTGCGGGGAGAAGTGGCTCCCCGCGGCGTAGCGCACCACCGACGTCGCGCGGGCAACTTCGTCACCGATGCGATCGAGCATGCGACGCTCCACGCCCGGCATCGGCGAGGGGATCCAAGTGGTCTTTGTGTCGTGGTCCGAGGCGCGGCGGCTGAAGTCTGCGTTGTGCTCCATGGCGTGGTCCTCGGATTAGGCGGCGATGCTGGGGCGCTGCGACACGTCCGCGTGCCATCGTCGCAGGTTCTCGCAGGACTCGGGCACGTCGATCTTGGCGAAGCCGGCGAAGACTAACGCTGCGTAGGTCGTGATGTCCGCGACGGTGAAGGCGTCTCCGGCCACGAAGGGCTGGTCGGCGAGCCAGCCGTCGACCGTATGCATCATCGTCACGGCGCGTTCGCGCTGCGCTTCACCCCACGCGGCGTTCTGGTTGGTCTCCAGCTCAGGGCCGAGACCGGGCGTGGCGTGGTGGAAGTACGCGCCGATCGCATCGAGCAGGCAGGACTCGATCCGCCGCTGCGTCATGGCGATTACGCCGCGCTCTTTCGCATCGCGGCCGGTCAGCGTGGGCTCGCCCGTCGCGTGATCGATGTACTCCGTGATCGCGGTGCACTCGGCGAGCACGGTGCCGTCGTCGAGCTCGAGCGCGGGCACGGCCGCGAACGGGTTCTTCGCCAAGAAGGCCGGCGCTCGGTGTTCGCCCGCCATGACGTCGACGGGGACCACGGTCACGCCCTCGAACAGGCCCTTCTCCTTGAGCGCGATGCGAACGCGGATGGGGTTGGGGAAGCCCTCGGTCTCGTAGAATTTCATGACTATCTAGTAGTAGGTAGGCTATGAGAGCGCAAGGAAATCGCTCCACTTTTCTTCGCCGCCACGAAGCCGCGGTTCGCGCCGTTCAGTCCGGTCGACGCGTGAGAACGGTCTTGTCGTGGAGGACGGTGCCGAACCGGTAGCCGACCCGCATGTTGAAGACCGCCGGGTCACGCAGCTCGAACGAGAATCGCTGCGGGGTCATCTCACCGGGCGCGGCGTCGCAGGGCAGGGACTCGTTGACGAGCTTGCGGCCTTCGATCCCCGCGCTGATCTGGACCGCAGTTCGCTCGGACCGCTTCGCGGGACAGCGCCAGTCGAGCCACACGTCGAGGTCGTAGCGTCCTGCAGGAAGCGGGACCTTGGGGCCGATGCTCAGCGGCAGCTTGGGCGCCTGCTCGTTGCGGAAGCGGGTGAAGCCGCGGAGGCGGCCGCCGGATGCGTCGGGATCGTCGAGCGCGGTATTCCACTCGGTTGCGCCGAGATGCTCGGCTTCAAACGTGACCGGACCGCGCTCGAGCATCTGTGCAAGCGCATCGCGAGACCAGACGCGACGGTCGAGGGTCCCGACGAACGCGCTCGCACCTGCGGTGCGGTGAAGCGTGACGCCCTCGGGCGCCTCGAACTCCGTGGGCACGACCGCCGCCGTGACGTAGGCGTCGAACTTCGTCGTGGGCCACGGCGCACGCTTGACCCGCGTGACGTCGGGCCCGAACAGGCCGCGCATGCCCAGCTCGGGCAGCCCCGTGTTGCGGTCGACGGCAACCGAAGACGCGTCACGCAGGGTGTGCATGAGCGGTGAGAACGGTTGGGGCGGCGGGTTGAGTTCGGGGTCGCGCAGCCGTCCTCCGAGCAGCGTGAGGCCGGCTGCGAGCAGCGCGACCACCCGGAGTGCGTCACGCGCAGAGGCGACGGCGACCACCAGCAAGCCGCCCGCCACGAGCGCGACGTTGAGCTGAGACAGCAGCGCCTGAGCAGCCACGACCGCGGCCGCGGCAACGGTCGCCCAGCCCAGCCCCGTTCGCGCGACCGCAAGCGGGGCGCGACCGGTTCGACGTGCGGCCGCGGCCACGCACCACGCGGCCCCGCCCGTCACGGGGATCAGCACGTGCAGCGCGTACCAGGGCAGCATCGACCGCGAGAGGTTCTCGAGTACGAGGACTGCGGTGACGAACGACAGCGGCAGGAGCATCGACGCCGACGGACGTCGCAGCTCCGCGCGCGGGCGGGTGACGGCCAGCAGCGCGAGCCCGGCCACGCCGAGCGGCCACGGCAGGGGCGAGGAGACCTCGGCGAGTACGCCGCTGAGCTCGTTGAGGGTGCGCGCGTTCTGGCCGGTCTCGAATCCCGACATGCGTCGACGAACCCCGCGGTCGACGAGCACGTCGAACACGGCCCCGTCGGTGGCCTGTGCGGCCAGCCCGAACCAGAGCAACGCCACGGCGGTCGGGATGCCGAGCGCGAGCGCGAGTCGAGGCAGGGCGTCGCGATCGCGGCGCCAGACCTCGAAGATCAGGATGGGCAGTACACCCAGCCCCACGGCGAGCTGCTTCGTCATGAACGCGAATGCGAACGCGAGTCCCGCCGCGGCTGCCCATCGCTTGGCGGCCGAGCCCTGCGCGTCGAGGCTTGCGTGGTAGGCCGCGAGTCCGCCGAGCATGCCGGCGGCGAACAGCGGCTCGATGCAGGCGTGACGTCCCCAGCGCGTCGCCCCGGCGCACAGGGCCAAGCCCAGCGCCCACGACACGGCCATGGGCAGCCCGCCGATCCGTCGCCCCCAGCCGAAGGCGGCCGCGATCGTGGCGAGCATGCCCAGCGCGAACGGCAGGCGCAGCGAGGCCACGCTCGTGCCGAACGCCGAGAAACTGGCGGCGGTCAGCCAGAGGCTCATCGGCGGCTTGGAGAAGCGACGGAAGTACTCGCCCTGCTCGTCGACCGCGACGAGGTAGCGGCCGTGCTCCAGCGCGTTGTGGCCGAAGCGGGCGTAGAGCCCCTCATCCCAGGTGCGCCACTGACCGCTGCCGAGGTCCCAAAGCAGGATGCCGGCCGCCAGCGCCAACACGGCGGCGAACCACAGCCACGCGGTGCGTTGGGTGCTCACGAAGGCTGCGATGGTACCGCTGCACGAACCGCCGCGAACACCTCGTACTCGACGGGCTGCTCTCGGTCGCCCTCGGCGTAGTAGGCCACGAACCGCTCGACCTCGCGAAGCGTCAGCCCCGCGGCGCTCAAGCCCGCCTGCACGACCTCACGGCTGCGCACGTGCGTGGCGTCCGAGAAGCCGCGCGTCTGAGGGGGGATGGTGGTGAAGCAGAGCATGCCGCCGGGGCTGAGCAGGCCAGCCGTCTCCGCGAGCAGGGCGTCGAGGTCGGCAACGAAGTGCAGGACGCCCGCAGAGACGATCGCATCGAACGAGCCGGGGCCCACGACCTCGCGCAGTGGAACCTCTCCGAGCTTGGCTTCGTGCAGCGCTTCATAGCCAAACCCGGTGGCAAGCTCGAGCATGGCCGAGGCCGCGTCGATTCCCACCACCGACGCGCCCGCCTCCAGCAGCGGCCGGCTGCACTGCCCGGTTCCCACGCCCAGGTCGAGCACGCGGGTCGCCGAGATCTCGGCGCGGTCGAGGATGTCCAGGACGCGCTGCGGAGCGCACCACCCGAAGCGTCGCGTGTCCTCGTCGTAGCGGTTGGCCCAGCCCTGGTACTCCACGGGCCCATCGACGCCCGAAGTCGGGGCGTTGGTCAAGCGCTGCGGGTCTCGTTGCAAGACGCGTGCGCGCCGTCGCGCCGTGGTATCCTGTGTCCATGATCGGTTCCCTGAGCCGCGACGACCGCCTGCAGCTGATGAAGTTCGTTTGCGCCTTCGCGTGGGCCGACCTCGAGATCCAATCCGAGGAGCGCCACTTCGTCGACAAGCTGCTCGAGAAGCTCGGCCTCCAGGACGACCGAGAGATGATCAAGAGCTGGCTGAAGTCGCCGCCGCCGGCTGAAGACGTCGACCCGACCCGCGTCCCCGCGGAGCACCGCGAAGTCTTCCTCGACGCCGCTCGGCAGCTGTTCGAAGCCGATGGCGTGGTCGATCCGCACGAGCAGGAGCAGTTCGAGCTTCTGCAGCAGCTCCTCATCTAGACCGGGGCGCGGTCATGCCTACGCTGTACGGAGCCCGCGGATCGGGTTCGAGCGTCGTCGAGATGGCGTGCGCGCATCTCGGCGTGGCCGTGACGCTGTACGACCTCGACGTTCGCAACGGCGAGCATCGGGGCGAGGCGTATCGGGCGATCAATCCCGCGGCCAAGATGCCCACGCTCGTCTTCGAGGACGGAGAGGTCGTCACCGAGAGCGCCGCGATCCTCATGACGCTCGACGAGCGTCACCCGCAGGGCGGCTTGCTTCCCCCGACCGGGTCACCCGCGCGGGCGCAGGCTCTTCGATGGATGTCGTTCATCGTCACGGAGCTGTACGGGCTGGTCGACCTGATCGACCGTCCGGACCTCGTCGCGCCTCCGGAGGCGACGGCCCATGTGAAGGCCCAAGCCGAAGCGCTGTGGTGCGAGCGCTGGCAGCAGGTCGAGGCGGCGATCGCTGGGTCGCCGTACCTGCTGCCGGAAGGCTTCTGCGCAACCGACCTTTACATCTCGAACTTCACCCGCTGGGACATGGACCCGGCATGGCGGGCGGAACACCTCCCCAAGATCGAGTCGCTGGCTCTTGCCGTGTCCAAGCGGCCCGCGCTGGCGGACGCGTGGGCGCGGCACTGCCCCTCGTGATGCGTTGCACCGCAGGTTCTAGAACTTGACCTGCACCTGCATGGTGCCGCCCTGGGCGCTGGCACCTTCGTCGACGAGCCACTCGCCCTGGTAGAAGACCGAGACGCGTACGGCGTCCAGGCGCTTCTCGTTGGGGATGTAGATCGCGAGTCCGTCGGTCGTGTAGTAGCGGTCGAGTCCCACCACGGCCTGCTCGCTCTGCGTCCACCCGAAGTTGCCGGCGGGTCCGAGGTACAGCTTCTTCTTGATGCCGAAGATGTACGACAGCTGTCCGTAGGCGCCGGTGCTGAGGAACGGCCGGTCGGAGAGGTTGTCGGTGACCTGTCGGCGGATGAACTCGCCCTGGAGCGCGAGGCCGTAGTAGACGAACTTGGCCGACGCGCCGAGCAGCAGGTCGCGGGCGCGCGTGAGCGTGTCGTTGCCCGCGCTGTCGTAGAGCCGGTACGGCGACCACAGCATGCCGCCGCCCAAGGAGAAGAGCGGGCGCTTGCGTGCTTCGAGGGCGGACTCGTCGCTGCCGACCTTGCCCAGCGGGGCGAACTCGGCCCGCGCCGCCCACAGCGGACCACGGCGGTTGTCCTGGCTCACGGCCAGCCCCGTACCGTTGAAGACGCCGCCGTCGATGGCGATGCGCTCGTCGATGAAGCTGAGCGAGGCCATGCCGCCGAGGTCGCTGCTGTTGATGAAGCTGGTGACGGCCTGGTTGCGACGCGGGAACAGCAAGGAGTTGTTTTGCGTCCGGTTCTGCTTGCTGAACGGGACTCGCATCTGCCCGAGTCGGAAGTCGATGGCGACGAGCTCTCGGTCGTCGTCGTTCTTGACCTGGACGGGCTTGTAGTTGACCCAGAGCTGCTCGATGTCGACGCCGGGGACGAAGCGTCGGGACACGACGAGTCCGTCCGAGGCACCGTCGCCTTCGAAGTCGACGTCTTCGACACCCGTGACCACGCGCGTGATGGCCGAGCCGATCACGAAGTGCGTCCGGTAGGTCCACCGGGGAACGACCTCTCCGGAGAAGATGAGCCCCGCCCGCGTCTGTTGAGCCCCGAACTCCCGTGCGTCGCGGGGTCTGGCGCCTCGACGGACCCGGTAGGTGTATTGCGGCTGCAGGTAGCCGCCGATGGTGAGGTGCTTCTTCTTGATGACCGGCTCGTCGTCGTCGTCGTCGTCGTTCTCTTCGGCTTCGGCGGGTGCCTCGGCCACGGTCGGCGCTGGGACAGGCTCCGGCTCGACCTCAGGCTCGGGCTCGGGCTCGGGCTCAATCTCGGGGACGTCCTCTTCGGCGGCGTCGGGAGGCGCAGGCACGTCAGGGGCGGGCGGCGCAGCGGTGGCGACGGACGCCGAACCAACGAGGACGATGCCGCCGAGCGCGAACGGTGCGAGACGAAGACTCATGGGTACGAGAGGCCGATCGGACCGGTCGCCAGCGAGACGAAGTCGGTGCCGCCCGAGGAGAAGGAGGGGCCCGCAATCATCAGCAGTGATGTGTCGGTGGCGTAGGGCCAGGGCGCGTTCGGAGCAACGAGGGGGAAGCTCCCCGCCGCTGCCTCGGGGCTGTTCCAGGTGAGCGTGCGAATGGGGGTGAAGCGGTCGTCTTGCACGACGAGGTTGCCGTTGAGCGCGTCTGCAAGTCGCTCGCTCGCCGCCCAGACGATGGGGTTGGCGACGGTTCCGTTGTCGGTGATCTCCGCGATGCTCGGGCGCCCGTTGGCCACGCCGACCACGTACGCGGTGCCCTGCCACAGGTGGACGCCGACCGGTTCGAGCGCACCGGTATCGTCCGTGACGCGGGCGCTGTCGCGGTTGAACGTCAGCACGCGGCCGTCCTCGAGTACGCCCGCAGCCCAGCCGTTGTCGCCGATCTGCATGAAGCCGGTCATGGCGTCCTGCTCGACGTCGTCAAGGCCGCTGATGTTGACGATGTCGGTGACCTCGGCGACGTCGTTCATGAAGCGACCTTCCACGCGGACGGTGGGGTCGGCGGCGTCGTCGTTGGCGATCTCGTACTTGACCACCACGAAGCCCGCCTCGGTCGCCTCCTCGGCGCCCGTGCCCAGCGAGACCACGTTCTGCGCGTTGCGGGGGACGAACTCCTCGAACGTGGTGTAGCGGCGAATGTCGAGGTCGACGACGACCTGAAACGGCACCTCGTCGCTGGGGCTTTGGACCAGCGCCACGAGCGTGCGGCGGGCAGGCGTCCACTTCACGTGCGGCACGACGGCCTTGAAGGCGAGCTGGGCCTGCGAGTTGGGGTCGCGGGCGAGAAGCTGTCGACAGTTCGAGGTGATGCCGTCAACCTCGACGAGCGCGTCGCCCGACCAGTACCAGCCACGCGACACGCTGGTGTCGAGCCAGCCGTGCAGGCCGCGGTCGACGTTTTGGTGAATGCTGCATCGCCCGCGCCAGCCGCCGCCGGCGGGATAGCCCACCGTGGCTTCGGTCTGGGCGAACTCTCGGGAGCCCATGATCGCGTAGACCGAGCCGTTGCGGTCGGCGGTGGGACGCGAAAACAAGAAGCCCTCGTCGGCGATGTAGTCGCCCAGGTAGCGAAACTGGCCCAGCTCACCGGGCTCGAGGAAGTCGACACAGCCGCTGCTGCCGAGCGCGGCGATGCAGCCAGCGGCTCGAAGCCAGCGCTGGACCGTGGGGCCGAGGAGGGGCATGCGTTTTACTCTTGGGCGACCGCGAAGCTCACGACGTAGTACGCCGCGTCGTTGCCGTCGGCGTCCGTGTAGTGCTCACGGTACACGAACGGGACGGTGGTGTACGCGAACTGCAGGTACTCGTCGTCGGGGGTGCTCGGGTTGTCGGGCAGCGGCGGCAGGCTGCCACCGAAGAACGCGCCTTCGCCGACCGAAAGGCTGTAGCCCTCGCCCCATCCGACGCCCAGGCTCGCGCCGAACCGGACGCCACCGATGAAGGGGATCTCGCCCGATACGTCGGTGCTGAAGCCCAGGCTGGTCGACATCGACACGCTGTTGGTCTCGTCCTCGCCCACGCTGAGTCGGAAGCCGGAGCTGCCGGCGTCCGAGACGAGCACGCTGGGCAGCTCGGTGAAGACGAAGTCCTCTTCGGGGATCGGCAGGCCGTCGAGGCGCTCGGGTCCCGGCGGGTAGGAGCTTGGGTTTCCGACCTGATACGGGATCTCCATGATCGGCAGGTTACCGACCGCTTCGGCCATTGCGTTGTAACGCCGCGTCGACCACAGCATCTCGGTGCCGCCGACGGGGACCATGAACACGAACTGCTCACCATCGCCGCCCTCGCCGAGCTTCGAGCCGGGGTCTTCGACCTCGTAGTAGTAGGCGTGAAAGCAACCGCAGGTGAGCACGACGACGCCGTAGGGCTCGCCTTCGAAGTACGAATCGGGCCTGGCTGAGAAGCGCGTTCCGATGCTCTTCTTGAAGCTCTGGGACTCGGTGAAGCTGACGCTTTGGCGAATCGACGTGCCGAGGCCAACCTTCGCGATGTCGAAGAGGCCGACGCTGACGCCGAGGTCGATGCCCATGTCCAGCGAGACCGAGTCGGAGAAGCTCTCCGAGGTGGACTCGAAGCGCCCGATCGAGACCGAGGCTTCGCCGTCGCTGAACTCCGCCTCATAGGGTGGGAACAGACCGAGCGCGAGCGGGACGACCTGACCGGGGATCAGCTGAGGCTCGGCGGTCATCAGGTGTGAACGCGGCGAGTCTCCATCGAAGTCGACCGACGCGATGCGGGTCGGCGTGTTCGACTCCTCCAGAATCTGAGTCAGCTCGGCGTTGAGCTGCATCGAACCTTCCGAGCCACGGAGCAGCTCGATCGTGCCGCCCTCACGAAGGACGAGCAGCTCGTCTTTCTCATCGAGGTCGAGGTCGCCGAACGAGAGGTCGATCGACGCGTCGTCGAGTGGCTGGCTGTTGAGCTGGCCGATGGCGCCGCCCATCGCCGTGTAGGCGAGCAGTGCAGCGTCGGCGAAGGTGCCACCGGGGTCGATGCCGAAGATCTCGTCGACGCCGTCGCCGTCGGGGTCGCCCACGTCGATGGCGGACAGCGCCGCGCCTGCGGGCCCCTGGAAGTTGTCGCCCTCGCCGGTGATCTCGAGAACGAACAGCACCTCGGTGCCCTTGTTGTCGAGCAGCAGGACGACTTCTTGCTGCCCGTCGCCGTCGACGTCACCGATGGCCGCATCGACGCCGCTTCCGTTCTGGAAGAAGCCGGTCGAGCACTGACCGTCGTCCATGCCGCACAGCGCGTAGTTGCCGAATTGGCCGAGGACGAACACCTCGTCCTTGTCGTCGCCGTCGACGTCACCGGCCGCCAGCGCGTGGGGCGGGAAGCCGATATCGATCTCGATGTCCTCTTCGATGCCGCCTACGCGAATGCGCGAGCTGCCCGCGGTAGCGACGACGAACAGCTCGGGGTTGCTGCCGAAGAAGTCGCCGCCGACGACGTCGATGATTGCCGTCGAGCCCATGTTCCACGAGCCGGGGTACTCGATGGAGCCGGTCTGGGGCGCGTAGCCGTCGATGAAGAAGCTGCCGTCGCTTGCGGTGGAGTCCGCGACGACGAACTCGCGGTCGAGGAAAAAGCGCAGGTTGGCCGACATCGGCGGCGCCGATGCGTACGGGCCGTCTTGGCAGCGCTGCATCTGACAGACGCCCTCCACGCAGGTCTCGCCCGCGCCGCAGTCGTCTTCGATCTCGCAGCCGACGTTCTCGTCGTCGCGCGCGCCCCCACCGGGTCCGTCACTCGAGTCGCCGTCGTCGTCGTCGGGGTCGCCGTCGTCGTCTTCGGCGGCCATGTCACCGCGGATGTCTTCAAACTCCGACTGGTTGCAGCCAGTCGCGCCGAGTCCGAGTGCGAGGCCGCAGGTTGCGAGCAGCGTGGTCCAAGAAAAGCGTTTCATGATGCGGTCCGCCGTAGTCAGGGCCTAGAAGTGATACGAGAGCGTGTATTCCTGGCAGACCCCGGGGTCGCTGCCAGTCACGCTCATGAAGATTTGAGCGCTGTCGTCGGAGAACGTGCCGCCGCAGCTGAGGCTGATTTCGAAGCCGCTGGTGTTGCTGCCACAGCAGCCCGGGCGCCCGTTGGGCGAGGGCTGGAGCGTGGTGCCTTCGTTGCAGGACACGTCCGTGTTTTCGAGGCCGTTGAGGCACTCGGCGTAGATGCACAGCTCGAGCGCGTTGACGTTGACCTGCGCGTACGGCCCCACGATCGCGAGGGCGGTGTCGTCGCCTTCGTACCGGAACCAGTCGATATCTTGGGCCGCCTCGAGCTCACCGGTGAGCATGTCGCCCTGGTCGTCGTCGTCGGTGATCGGGGGCAGCAGCGTGGCCTGGATCTCGCCGTTGTTGGGCTCGAACGGGTCGTCCTCGCAAGAGGTCGGCTCTTCGCACGTGCCTTCGGGGCAGATGAGCTCGCCGGCGCAGTCCTCGTTGAACATGCAGGCGCAGCCCACCTCGTCGCAGAGGTCTTCGGTGTCGCCATCAGTCTCCGACGTGGGGTCGGTCGGGTCCGTCGGGTTGGTCGTGGCGTCGGTGGGGTCCGTCGGGAACGTGTTGGTGCCCGGCTGATCGGTGTCGCTGCCGTCGGTGTCGAGGCCCGTCGTCGAGTCGCCGCCGCAGCTGGTGTCGTAGTTGTCGAAGGCGGCGTCGACCAGGCAGGTGGCCGACTCGTCCGGGACGTCGCGCGCGAGCACCTGCTTGGCGCAGCTCTCGAAGCTGGCGGCGCAGTTTTCTCCCGTCGTGCACTCGTCTTGGACGGCTTCGAGGGCGTCTGCGGTGAGAATGCGAGCCAAGCGGCCGGCCCGACCGAGCTCGGTGTCGTCGTTGGCGTCGAGGACCTCGTCTTCGCAGTCGCCTGCACCGCTGCCGCACTCGAGGCAGATGGCGGTGGCAAACGCCTCGACGCGGGGCGAGGAGGTCGACGCTCGGGTTGCGTCGGCCATGCAGTCTTGAGGTTGGCCGAGCATGTTCATGCACTCGGCCGTGGCGGTGGCGAAGTCCGCGTTGACCACTCCCGACAGCGGGTCGCAGTCTCGCGCGAGGGCCTGTTCGCACACGTTGGCGTCGTCGCAGGGGCTGACGTAGCCCTCGAGCGACGGGCAAAAGTCGGCCGCGCCGCCGCTGCCCTCATTGGAGGACTCGCAGCTCACCGCGACGCCGATCACGACGCCGAGCAGCGCAGTTCCAAGCAACCGTACTGACTTCATTCCGCTCCTCCCCGCTGAGGTACGCCCAGAATACGCCATGGACGTATGCATGTGTGCGACATGTAGTTTTCTCTTGCGTGACCGTGGGGTCAACACGTCGAGACCATTACGGTTCTTGGCGTTGGGGCCTGCGGGAATCGACCCAGAGGAAGCGCCGTGGACCCAGCGGCGTCGCGGGGTCGCGCGGATCACGGTGCCACGCGTCGTCCACGCCGGCGAATGCACCAGTTTTTGGCGCGGATGGGACGATCTGTGTTCAGTGGCTTCGCGCGTATGCCGATCCTCGAATTCAGTGCGGTCACGATGAGCTACGGGCGTGGACGGGCCAAAACCGTCGCGCTGCGTGACGTCTCGTTCTGCGTGCCCGAGGGCGCATTCTCCGTGCTGGTCGGCCCCTCGGGCGCCGGCAAGAGCACGCTGCTCAAGCTGGTCTTGGCGATGGAGCGG
Organism: Myxococcota bacterium; assembly: GCA_039024335.1. Taxonomy (GTDB): domain Bacteria; phylum Myxococcota_A; class Polyangia; order Nannocystales; family Nannocystaceae; genus CAJXVA01. Next base: position 45,472 of record JBCCQM010000011.1, on the reverse strand, counting down.
CCCGACGAAGGCACGATCCGCGTCGCCGAGCGCGACATTCATCGGCTGCGCAAGCACTCAATCCCGTACCTGCGCCGCAACGTCGGCGCGGTCTTTCAAGACTTCAAGCTGCTGCCCGACGCCACGCCGCTGGAGAACGTCTCGCTGGCGCTTCAGGTGCTCGGCCTGCCGCGACGCGAGGTGAACGCGCGGGCCAGCAAGGCGCTCAAGCAGGTCGAGCTGGACCCCGGCACGCGCCGCGCCGTCTGCCGAATGTCGGGTGGAGAGCAGCAGCGCGTCGCGATCGCGCGGGCGCTGTCCGGAGAGCCGGCGATCCTGCTCGCCGACGAGCCCACCGGAAACCTCGACCCCCGGCTGAGCCGCGAGATCCTCGACGTGCTCGGGGAGATCAACGCGAACGGCACGACCGTGATGCTTGCGACGCACGATCCGATCGTGCGCGAGTCGGGTCGCGTCACCCATGAGCTCGAGCTGGCCGATGGCCGCTTGCTCAACGATACGCTCGCGGACGCCATGGTGCCGCTCGATCGGGAGTCCGAGGCGGACACCGAGCCGAGGCTCGCTCCGGGTGCGATGCCGGTGGGAGCGGTCGCGTGAACGATTCGATGAACACCCTTCGCGCGGCCGGATACGTCGTGTCGCGGGCGCTTCGCGGCATGGCGCAGGCGCCGATGGTGCAGCTGCTCGCCGTTGCGACCACCGCGGTGTGCATGCTGCTGCTGGGCACGGTCATGCTCGCGTGGACCAACGCGCAGGGCGTCGCCGACGCGTGGGGCCTCGACGTGCCCGTCACGGTGTACCTGCACGACGATGCGGCGAACGACGAGGTCGACGAGCTCGTCACGCGCCTCCGCGAGATTCCCGAGGTCACGCGCGTAGAGTCCATCACGCCTCCGCAAGCGCTGGAGCGACTCGCGGACGGCCTCGGCGGTGACGCCGGCATGCTCGAGGGGATCGACGCGGGCGTTCTGCCGGCCAGCATCGAAGTTCATCTGGCCGAGGGCACGCCGACCACGTTTACCGCGGCGCTGGGCGACAAGCTCGACGCGTTCGAGGTGGTCGAAGAGGTCGCGATCGCGGGCGCGTGGGCCGAGCAGGCGCAGGCCATGCTGAAGACGGTCGGAGAGATGGCGCTGGGCGCTGCCGGCCTCGTCGGGTTCGCGTGCATGGCGATCGTTTGGAGCACCATCCGCCTCGCCGTTTACGCGCGACGCTCCGAGATCCAGATCCTGCGGCTCGTCGGCGGATCGACGCAGTTCGTCCGCGGGCCGTTCATCGTCGAGGGCCTGCTCCAGGGCGCGCTGGGTGCGGCGATGGCCCTGGGCATCCTTTACAGCGGCTTCGACACGGTGCGTCCGTTCCTCGAAGACGGGCTCTCGCTGCTGTTTGCTGCGGGCACGCTGCGCTTCTTCACCCCAACCGAAGTCGCGATGGGCATCGCGTTCGGGGCCTTCGTCGGCCTGCTCGGATCGCGCGCCGCTGCCGGCCGCTACGTGGTGACCTGATGCGAAGCTGGACCGTTCTCCTCGCGCTGGGCCTCGTCGCGGGCGCAGGCTCCGTTCACGCGGCCAAGTCGAAGGCGCCGCAGAAGCTCGCCGAGACGCTGCGCACCGAGCTGGGGCTGACGCGCACGTCGACCGAGCTTGCGGAGTCCCTGGCCGTGCTCGACCGAGAGCGCTCCAGTCTGGAGTACACCGCCACGGTGCTCGACCACGCTTCGCGGGAGAGCATGCGTAAGCTCGACGCGTACCGCCGCCGTCGCGTTGACCGAGAAGACACCGCGCGGACGAGAGCGCGCTCGCTCTACAAGCTGTCTCGCGGGGGCATCGCGCGTCTGGCGTTCGAGAGCGCTGGCGATGGCGCGCGCGATGAAGAGATCGAGACTCGCATCCAGCGAGGACGGGCGCTGCGCTTCCTGGTTCGGCACGACCTCGGGGAGCTTGCCGTGTACCAGCGCGCCGAAGCCCGGGCTGCGGAACAGCTCGTCGCCTCCGCCCGAGAGATGCAAACGCTCGGGGCGCTGACGATGGTGGGCGCGATCCAGGAGCACGCGCTCGTCTCTGCGGAGCACGCCATCAACCCCAACCTGCGGACCGCGCTCCGGACCCGTCGCAAGCTCACCGACAAGCTCGACGACGACCTCTCGCGCGAGCACAAGGTGTTGATGCGCATGGTCAAGCGCAACTGGGCGCAGCTGCGCTCGCTGCGGGGGCTCGATGGTGCGCCGCGCCTGATTCGCCCGGTGCGGGGCAAGGTCGTGGGCGCGTTCGGGGAGTACACCGACCGGGTGCTTCGCCTGCCGATGATTCGCAACGGCGTCGAGCTGCGCGCGCGTCGAGATGAACCCGTCCACGCCATGGCCGACGGCCGCGTCGTCATGGTCACCACCATGCCCGACTACGAGAACGTCGTCGTCATGGACCACGGTGGCGGCCAGTACACCCTGACCGCCCGGCTGTGGGACGTGAAGGTCGCCGCCGGCGATGAGATCGAAGGCGGAGACGTCCTCGGAAACGTCGCCGCCAAGACCCTCGACGACGGCCTCGGCACCTCGGTCTACGTCGAGCTGCGCCACGGCGAAAAGCCGGTGGATCCGACCGCCTACTTGCGTCGCGCCCGCAACCGCGACCCGAAGTAGCGCGCGGCTCCTCCGCTCTTGCGCCACCGAACCTCGGAGCGTGGGATGATCCCAGCCGTGACGCCAGCGACCATCGAGGCGAGGTTTGAGGCATTCGTGCGTGCGCGTTGGGAGGGCCCCCTCGCCGAGCTGGGCGTGGGGGATGGGCTTGCTGCGATGGTCGATTTCTACGACGAGGTGCGCGTCGAGGGGGTGAACATGGATGAGGACGGGGACATGCTCCTCTTTCAGTGGGGGACCTACGACTGGGGAGAGGGTCTGCTCTTTGAAGTCAATGTGACTCGACAGCTCATCCTGCTGAGTCTCGAGGATGATGACGCGATCTGGCAGCTCGGACTTACGTTCAAGTTCGATCCAACGGAGGCGAACGGCTCGCTCGGCGAGGGCAACCGGTGGTGCCATGGGTTGGCCGACGTTGCCGAGTTCCGCGACTTCATCGTCTCGTCGGCGGTTCACGCGAAGTTGTCGGGTCGGCGAGCAGCGGACGTCGAGCTTCGTTGGGAATGCGCTGGCTGATCGCTGGCTCGAACGGGGGAGCTTTAGCTTCGAGTCGGTATCTTGAGTCCGCGGGCGAAGCCTTCTGGAGCCGTAACGGGGGCGCAGGGTCTTCAGCCTGACAGGACGCAGACGCCGTACGGCTGGGGTGCTGGCGGTGAGCCGCCGCCTTCGACCATCTCGCACTCCATCGAGACCGGGCAGTCGGGCGCGCTCGGGTCGCAGAACGGGGTGCAGCATCCCGTGGCCTCGGGTTCGCAGAAGCCGACGCGGTCTGCCGCCTCGCAGGTCAGACCGGGGTCGCAGCGATTGATGAACTCGCAGGTTTCGAACAACGCTCCCTGGTCGCCCGACGCGTCGGGTGCACAGGTCGGCAGGTTGCCTGCGATGTAGCACCCCTGCCCGGGGCCGCACGAGGCTGGCTGGCTGAGAGGGTCGCAGAACGGAAGGCACAGCGGCGGTCCGCTCTCGGTGAGCCAGCACTCTTCGAACGGACTCTCGCAGAGGGGGGCTTCGATGGAGCCCGTGCAGAAAGGTACGCAGACCAGGTCCGTCGAACCGACGTTCACCGTGGTGCAGATCGAGTCGGCGCTGCAGGAGTCGAAGCCCGACCCGAACGCTTCCTCATATGCACAAGGCTCCCCTGGCTGGTCGGGTGCATCGGTGACGGGCACGCATCGCGTGGCGTTGAACGCAACGCCCCCGTCGTTGATCCATGCCGTGCATTTCTCTCCGCGGCGGCAGTCTTGCTCGAGGGGCGAGCACTCGAAAGGGCTCGGCCCTGCGTCGACGTCGATGACAAAGCCGGCGTTGCCTCTGGAGTCCGACGCTCCGCTCGCATCGGTCGAGCTCGTGGTGGAGGTCGAGCCGGTGCGGGTGGTCGAGTCGGGTGGCTGCGTCGTTTCGCTCGAAGACCCCGTCGACGTGGAGGCTCCGGTCGTGATGCTGCCGGTCGTCGAGCTCGGTGCCACGCCCGATTCATCGCTCGGTCCGCAACTCACCAAGGCCCAGCAGGCCAGCGGTATGGCTCGACTTGGGAGCATCTCGCTCCATTGTACGAGGTCGCAGCCGTCGGCTCAGCGCTTCGTGCCGTGGACGGAGAAGGAGAAGCTGCCCCTGCCTTCGCTCTCGGCGTCGGGCGTCATCGTGAGTCCGCGGGCAAAGCCTTCGGGAGGCGTGAGGGCTGCGCTGAGCTGGAGGGTAGAGCCGGTGCGCTCGGAGGTGACCTGAACGTCGAGGTCTTCGTCGAGGTTGGCCGCGACGGCGGCGTAGCCCGACATCATGCCGGCCGCGCGGGTGGCTTCGGCTTCGTTGGTGAAGCGCAGGACGGCAGTGGCGTGAATGGTCTCCCAGACGTCTACGTGCGCGGAGATGCCATCGAGTGACGGGTGCCAGTCCTTGGGGAACGGGTCGGAAAGCACCCAAACCGGGGCATCGAGGTCGGTGCCGGGCGCGACGCGCTCAACGAGATCGTTGCTGCCTTTGTGCTCGAGCCGCGCGCGGAGGGAGGTTTCGCTCTCGCCCTCGTCGAACCGGACCACAATGCGGTTGCCCTCTTTGCCGACGGCGATCGTGGTCGGGTCGTCGGCATCCTGCGTGCCGTCGTCCCGCGTGAGCGTGTACTGCAGGTAGGGACCCAGCGCGGTCCTGCGGATCGAGAGGTTGTCGGTTTCTGGATTGGACGACGCGCGAAGGCAGGACTCGATGTCGGCGGGCTCCCAGTCACCGTGCAGGAGCAGCTCGTGCAGCTTGCTGTCGCGGCTGAGGGCGAGCACGATCTTGTGCGTTCGATCGATGACGGACGTGCGGCACTGCGTCCACGTCGGGTCTTCGCTGATCACGTCCGTGAGCTCCGCGAGCGCGGGCGCCTGACGAAGCTCGTTCCAGTCGACGCCCACGACCAGGGCCGTCTGCTCGTCGAGGGAGACCAGCTCCACCGCCGGCCAGCGATTGGCAGCCGGGGGCTTGGCCGCCGGCTGGGGAGAGTCTGCGCCACGCTCGGCGGGCTCGGCGGGCTCGGCGACCGCGGCGGCTGGAACCTCCGGCGCCGAGACCATCGAGGTCGCGGCGCCGGGCTGCCACGAGGCAAGGCCGAAGGCCCCTGCGCCGAGCACCGCTGCGCTGCCGAGCGCCCACGGAGCCCACCGACGCGCGCCGCGGGCCCGCATGCTGGGCTGGGTCGCCGCGGCATTCGAGTCGAGCGCGTGCCGAATCTCGCTGGCGGCCTGAAAACGACGCTCGCGGTTCGATTCGAGCGCCTTGAGCACGATCGCGTCCAGCTGGGGATCGCCATGGCCAAGCTCCGAGGGGGTGGGAAAGCGACCCAGCGGAAGCTGCCCGGTGAGCATCTCGTAGAACACGACGCCGATCGCGAACACGTCGGCGCGGTGGTCGACCGAGCCGGGGTCGCGCAGCTGCTCGGGCGCCATGTACTGCGGCGTGCCCACGACCCGATGCGTGCGGGTGCGCAGCTCCACCTTGGGCAGCTTGGCGAGCCCGAAGTCGGCCACCTTCACGATGCCATCGAGGCTGATCAACACGTTCTCGGGCTTGATGTCTCGATGGACCACGCCGCGGTCGTGCGCGTAGGCCAGCGCGTCGCACAGCTGGCCGATCAGCGTGCGCGCGACCTCGGGCGTGACGCCGTCGAGGATGAGTTCACGTAGGCTGGTGCCCTCCACGTACTCCATCACCAGGTAGAACACGCCGCCGACCTCGCCGAAGTCGTGAATGCGGACGATGTTGGTGTGGTCGAGCCGCGCGAGCGCGCGTGCTTCTCGTTCGAAGCGCTCGCGAAACTCCGGGTCCCGCCCCAGCTCGGCGTTCATCAGCTTCACCGCGACGAAGCGGTCGAGGCGAAGCTGCCGCGCTCGATACACCCGCCCCATGCCGCCGCGCCCCAGGCACTCGTGCAGCTCCAGGTCGGGCATCGCGCACAGGAACGCCGAGAGGTCCTCGTCTTCGAGGTCCGGGGCGTCGTGCTCGCGACCCGAGCCCAGGCCGAGCGCGAGCAGGGCGGCCGGCGAGGCCGCGGGTGTGGAGCGGAGGTTGGCCATCTACTTCTCGGAGGTACCGATCGAGAACGAGATGCTGTGGCCGTCTTTCCTGGCGCGCTTGTGCATGGCCTCGATCTCCTCGGGCGAGGGCTTTTCGTGCGGCTTGCCGCTGTTCTTCAGGACGGCCTTCATCGTCTTGGTGCTGGCGTGAACGTCGGCCGACATCGTCGCGCCGCTGAGGTCGAGGTCGATGGCCTTGGCGAAGTCGCCGGCTTCGTCGGACATCTTCAGCATCGTCAGCGCCATCGTAGCCTCCGCGCCGATCTTGGCGGCCTTGGCTTCGTCGGCGAATTCGATCGAGAGGTGTCCGTCGAGTCCCTTCTTCGGGCTCATCCAGGCTTCGGCGTACTGGATGTCGGACTTGCCGGCGGGCCGGGCCACGAACCACATCGGCTCCCCATGCGGGCTGGGGTCGGCGTCGGTGAGGTCCTTGAGGCGGGCCTTCGACGGCGCGGGCAAGGGCTCGGAGCCGACGACGAACGCGAACGTTTTCTTGCCGATCGACTCGCCGCGGATGGATTTGGGCGTCTCGCCTTTCTCGACGGGGTCGTCCGCGAGGTCCTTCTCGATGACGGCGAGGCAGTCGTCGGCCGCGTCGGCGTCGATCGGGCCCTGCACGTACACTTCGACCCGACCCTGGCCCGTACCCACGGTGACGGTTTCCGCTGCGTTCACGAGGTCCGCGCAGGCATCCGAGCCGTCGATGTCCACGTCGATGGCGGAGGAGCCGAGCATCTCCTTGCCCCACGGCGAGGCCTTCATCGCGCCCAGGTCGATGCGGGCGACGGTGTCGTATTCGAGCGCGGAGCCGGGCTCGACGTCGCATCCGGCGAGCAGGCCGGCGGTGGCGCAAGCGAGGGTGAGCGTGGCGGCGAGGTTCTTCATGCCCGGTCCTGAACGCTTTCGACCCGGGCGTTACGAAAAAAGTTTAGCCGCGGTTCACTCGGCCACGGCCGCGATCACCGCACGTAGCTCGTCGTCGATTTCGGCCGCGGAGGAGACTGTTTGCGCCACTTCTTCGCGCAGAAGGGCGCGAAACCGGGTCCGGATCCGGTGCGCCGCGACCCGGGCCGCCCCCTCGCTCAGCCCGATCTGGTCGCCGAGCACCCGATACGGCGGCGGCTCGTCCGAGAGCAGGGTGGGGCGCAGCACCTCGAACAGCGCGCCCTTGCCTTTGCCCGCGTACTCGTCGGCGACCCGCTGCTCGGTCCGGCGCAGCAGCGACATCGCCCACGCGTAGGCGTAGGCGCCCTCGGGCGTGCGGTCGTCGGGGATCTGAAGCTCGCGCTCCGCCGTGGGCGCGTCCGAGAGCGAGACCACCGCTTGCCCGCCCCCGCGCTTGGCCGCCTGCGCCCGGGCCCGCAGTCGCCCAAGATAGTTGCGCAGCGCGCCGAGCAGGTACGACCGAAACCGGCCGCGATCCGGGTCCACCCCCTCAATCGCCGGGCTCTCGAGCAACGTGGAGAGGAAGCCCTGCACCGTGTCCTCGGCGTCGGACGCCGACATACCCGTGCGCCGCAGATACGCGAACAGCGGCAGCCAGTAGTCCCCGCACAGCTCATGCAGGGCCCGCCGCGGCAGGTCTCCTTCCTTCGCCGCCGTCAGCACGACCGACCACCGCGTGGTGGGAAACTGCCCCCGCCCCTTCATCGCCGGCCCGCAGCCTACCCCATGCGCGCCCTGGCACCAGGGACCGAGGCCACGTCGCGGTGGGCGGGCAGGCGCTACACTGCCGCGGTGATCGGCTCGCGAGTTCGCAGCGTGATGTTCGGTGCCAGCATGCTGGCGATCGGTGGGGTGCTCGGCGCGACGGGCCAGGCTGCGGTGGCGTCGGACCCCGAGCCGAAGGCGGCGCCGCCGAGCTACTCGCGCTACGCGAAGCTCGACATGTTCGCGCGGGCGCTGGCGATCATCGAGCAGTACTACGTGCGCCCGGTCGACGACCAAGCGATCGTGTACGCGGCGCTGCGCGGGCTGGTGTCGGAGCTCGACCCGCACACGTCGTTCCTGCCGCCCACCGACGCGAAGCTGCTGCGCGAGGACATCGAGGGGGCGTTCGGCGGCATCGGCATGGTGGTGGTGCTGGGGCGCGAGACGTCGGGCGAGCGCTTCTTGGACGTGCGTGACGTGATCCCCGGCGGGCCGGCGGACCAGGCCAACATCGCGGCGGGGCATCGCATTCTGGCGATCAACGGGCAGTCGATCGCGCAGTTCGTCGACCTGCAGCGGGCGATCACCGTGATTCGCGGGGAGCCGGGCACCACGGTGAAGGTGACGATCGAGGACCCGGTCCGCGGCGTGAAGCGCACGGTCACGCTCACGCGGGCCATCATCGACACGCCGCCGGTCGAGGTGCGCGACCTCGGCGAAGGGATCGGCGTGCTGCGGCTGCGCGACTTCCCCGAGGACGCAGCGGCCGACGTGAAGGACGGCGTACAGCAGCTGCAAAAGGCCGCGGGCGAGGCCGGCCTACGCGGGCTGGTGCTCGACCTGCGCGACAACGGTGGCGGCCTGCTCAACGAGGCGATTCGCATCGTGGACCTGTTCGTTGCCGAAGGGGCCATCGTGCGCACGCGAGGCCGTCGCGGGGTCATCCTCGACGAAGCTCGCGCGCACCGGGTCGGTACGCTCGAGCCCATCCCGATGGTCGTGCTGGTCAACAAGGGCTCGGCCTCCGCATCGGAGATCGTCGCGGGCGCGCTGCAGGACCATCGCCGCGCGCTCATCATCGGCGAGCGCACGTACGGCAAGGGCTCGGTGCAGGCGCCGTTCGAGCTCAGCGATGGCAGCCTGCTCAAGCTCACCACCGCGCTGTATTTCACCCCCGAAGACCGTCTGATCCAGGCCAGCGGGATCATGCCCGACGTGTTCGTGGGAACGGTCGAGCCCGGCGCCAAGGTCAACCTGGATTCGCGTCCTGAGATTCAGCCCGAGCGGGAGAGCCCGCGGCACCTCGAGCCCGAGGACTTCGGGCGCATCGCGCCGTCGCTGGCCAACGATTCGGCAGCCGAGCGGGCCGCGGCCGACGACGTTCAGCTGCGCCGCGCCGTCCAGCACCTCAAAGCTTGGGAGCGGGTGCAGGGCGGTGGTACCAAGTAGGCGTGCGTGACGACGGCCCCGGGCTCGGACTTCCGCTGTGGATTGCCGCGGCGGTGGTGCTGTTCTGGATTGCGCCGCGTCCGCCCGAGGCCAAGCCGCCGCTGGCCGAAGAGCTGCAGGCTCTGCAGCGAAGCGCGGACTTCGTGGTGCGCGACACCAAGGCCTGGCAGGAAGCGCACGGCGACCAAAGCCCGCCGTGGGACGAGGCCCAAGGGCACCTGGCGATCGTCATCGACGACGTCGGCCGCGAGCTGCACCTGCTCGAGAAGCTGACGTCGCTTCGGTACCGTCTCACCTTCTCCGTGCTGCCCGGCTCGGTCTACGCCTCGGGTGCGCAGCTGCGGCTCAAGGCCGACCGTCGCCGCTATCGCGAGGTGCTGCTGCACCTGCCGATGGAGCCCCACGAAGCCGGTCAGATGCAGACCGGGGCCGAAGTTGCCGAGACGTGGCTGCTGAGCAGCGACGACGCCGATGCGCTGCGCCGCAAGACCGAGGCCGCGCTCGATCGCGTGCCCGCGGCGATCGGCGTCAACAATCACATGGGCTCGAAGCTCACCACCGACCGCGCGGCGATGGACGCGATCATGCCGGTGCTGGAGGAGCGCAAGGTGTTCTTCTTGGACTCGCGGACCGATGCGGCGACGCAGGCCGCGGCGGCTGCCGAGGCGGCCGGGGTGCCGCACGTGTCGCGCCAGGTCTTCTTGGACCACGACGACGACCCCGAGGCGATCGCGGCCCAGCTCGCCGAGGCGGTTCGGCTGTCGAAAAAGGGCCCGACGATCGCGATTGGGCACCCGTCGGCCGCCCTCTACGAAGTGCTCGCGCGCGAGCTGCCGGAGGCGCTCGATGAGGGCGTGGCGGTGTACCCGCTCTCGCACGTGCTCGAGCACGTGGCCGCTGGCGAAGCGCCCTCGCGGTAGCCGGAACCAATCGGGTCGCTCGCGGTACTCTCGGATCGTGCGGTGGGCGTGGGCGGGTGCGTGGCTGGTCGCGGCCGGGTGTTCCGCCCCGTCGCAGCCAGATGCGCTGCGTGAGGCATCCGTCACGCTCGAGGGACGTCGCGCGGTCGTGAAGCTGGTCGAGGGCCGGTCGAGACCCTCGACTCTCGACGCGATGGCCACGACGGTCGGCCTGGGGTTACGCCCTTCGATTCGGCACGCGCTGTCCGAGCGCGCCGGTCAGCGCAGCGGGTGGGCGCAGCCGAACCTGGACACCGTGCATTCCATCGCGATCCCATCGACGTGGTCGCCGAGCGAGGTCGACGCGTGGGCGCTGGAGCTCCGCGCCGACCCGAGCGTGGAGTGGGTGGTGCTTCGACGGCGCCCGGTGTCGGCCCCGGCGGATCTCGACCCTCCAACGCCGCCGCTCGACGCCTTCCAGGGCTACCTCGAGGCCGGGGAGGGCATCGACGCTCGCGGTGCGTGGGCGCTGGGCTGGTCCGGAGTCGGCGTGCGGCTGCGCGATGTCGAGTACGGCTGGAACGCAGCCCACGAGGACCTCGAGGACGTGCCGCTGCATCCCGAGCCGGGTCAAACGGTCGCGCCCGAAGCGATCCGCCAGGGGCTCGCGCCTCAGCACGGCACCGCGGCGTTGGGCATGATCGTCGCGCCCCACAACGACTACGGGATCGATGGGCTCGCGCCGGGCGTCGAAGCATTCACGTATCCGGAGTGGACGGTCGAAGGCGGCTTGCGGCGGGCCGAAGCCGTCGCCGCCGCGGTGGCCGACAGCGCGCCGGGAGACGTGTTGATGCTGCAGCTGCAGACGCCCGAGCCCAGCAGCAACGCGCTGGGCCCGGCGGAGCTGGACGCCGACATCTGGATGCTGACGCGGATGGCCGTGGACGCGGGCGTTGTGGTGGTGGCCGCGGCGGGCAACGGCGCGCTCGATCTCGACGGCGTCGATGCGGCGGAGTATCGCGCTCGCGGGGACAGCGGTGCGCTGCTCGTGGGGGCCGGCGAAGTGGGCACGCGTGCTGCACTGCCCTTCGCCACGCACGGGGCTCGCGTCGACCTACAAGGCTGGGGCGAGTCGGTGTTCACGCTCGGCTACGGCGACCACGCGCGCTACGGGGACGACGACAATCAGGCGTACACGTCGTCGTTCGAAGGCAGCAGCGCGGCGCTGCCGATGGTGGCCGCCGCATCTGCGCTGGTGCTCGAAGCGTCTGCAGGCGACCTCTCTCCGGCCGACGTCCGTCGCCTGCTGGTCGCGACCGGGGCTCACCAAGATGAAGGGCCGCACGTGGGCCCGCTCCCTGACCTCGCTGCGGCACTGCCGTGGGTTGGCGGGCGAGAGTCCGAGCCGCCCGTGATGACGTGGACCTCGCCCGAGCAGGGCGCGGTGATCCTGACCGACTTCGAGGTCCCCGCGTCGGTCGACGTTGCGGTCGACGTCGAGGATGCGAGCCCCGTCTACCGCGTCCGCATCGAGGTCGACGGCGCGGTCGTGGCGTTCGACGAGGCACCGCCCTACGCCGAAGCGCTGTCCCTCGAGGAAGGGCAGTACGCGCTGCGGCTCGGCGTGGAGGACATGTGGGGGAACGTGGCGTGGACCGAGGTTCGAGAGATCGAGATCGCTGTCGAGGACAAGGGCGGCTCGACCGAGACCGGATCTCTCGACGAGTCCAGTGGAGACGGGGGGACCGAGGGCGATGCCGCGTCGGCCGACGCCGCGTCGGGAGGGTGCGCGGCGGGGTCGCGGCCGGGGCGCGGGGTTGGGGGCTCCATGCTCCTGTTGCTCGCGGCGTTCGGGCTGCGGCGGCGCCACAGCAAATGCCTGGCCACTTCGGTGCCGTGAGTCTGCTTCCAAATGGCTCCAACACTTTGCGTGCGTCTGCGCGTCGGTGCGGCACGCACCTTTTCACACGCGAACCGTCCCTTGCCTACGGTGGGGCTGGATGCCCTCTAAAACGTCGTTTGGAGCCTCGTACCCGGCGTTCAGCTTGACACCCTTTGCAGAGCGTCCTTACCCTTCAACTCCGGATGGCGCTTCGGCTCATCATCGAAGACGACGAGGGAACGACCACGGTCGTTCCGCTTGGCGCGGACGCCATCACCATCGGGCGCCAGCAGGGCAACACGATCCAGCTCACGGAGAAGAACGTCTCGCGCAGACACGCGCGGCTCTTTCCCGAAGAAGAGGGCTGGTTCATCGAAGACCTGGGCTCCTACAACGGCGTCAAGGTCAACGGCTCCGCGGTCGAGGGACGGCTCGAGTTCAAAGAGGGAGACGTCGTTCAGATCGGCGACTACAGCCTCGCGCTCAGCGACAACGTCGACAAGAGCACCCTGAACTTTGCGGCGGGCCAAGGCGCGGCCAACGACGGCGGTGAACCCTCCGTCGAGGAGCCGATGCTCGCCAGCTCGAGCACCGACCTGCCTCGCATCTCGAACGACGAGCTCGTCGCGATGCAGTCGGGCCCGGTCCCGGTCACCCCGATGATGGAGTCCGGCGCCGTGCCGGCCGTTGCGGCTGGCGGCTTCGAAGAAGAGAAGAGGAGCAACACCGGCCTGCTGATCGGGCTCGGCGCGGTCGTCGTTGGGGCGCTGATCCTGACGTTCGCCTGGATGGCGCGCTCCGGGAACGAAGAGAAGCCCAAGCCGGCCGAGGTCGCGACCCAGGAAGCCAAGGGCAAGCCGAAGGTCGAGCCCACCACGATGGCCGGCGTCGCGGACGTCGAGCCCGAGCCCGCGCCGACGCCGACGCCGACGCCCGGCGAGGTTGCGGTCGAGCCCGAGCCCGAGCCCGAGGCCGAGGTCGTCATCGATGACGACACGCCCGAGCCTGCACCCGCAGCCACGAAGCCGCGGCCCCGCACGACGAAAAAGAAATCCAAGCCGTCTCCATCGACGGCCAAGAAGACGCCGCCGCCAGCCCCGGCACCGTCGGTCGACACCAAGCAGCTGCTCGCCGACGCGCGCAAAGCTTCGCTGAAGGAGCCGGCCAAGTGCTACGACCTCGCGAAGAAGGCGTACAACGCCAATCGCTCGACCGCGGCTACCGAGCAGATGGCCAAGTGCGCCTGCAAGATGGGCGACGCTGGCAAAGCCAAGAAGGCCGCTGGCCGCTTGCGCGGCGAGAAGAAGGCCAAAGTGGCGAAACTCTGCGAGCTCAAGGGCATCAACCTTTGAGCCTTCGAGCTGGGCGCTCTAGGCGGTCAGTGCTCCCGCGGCTCCGGCCGGGAGCGCCTTTTCGCGTCGCAGCACTTCGCGCGCGGCATTGAAGCCGCACATGCCGTGGACGCCCGCCCCGGGGTGCGCGTAGCTCGAGCACAGGTACAACCCGCCGACAGGCATTTGGTAGCGGAAGTACGGGAAGACCGGGCGGAACAACAGCTGCCGGTGCCATGCGTTCGAGCCACCGCCGAGGTCACCGCCGACGAGGTTCGCGTCCATCGCTTCGAGGTCGGGCGGGGTGACGATTGAGCGGGCCTTGATCGTGCTGCGGAAGCCGGGCGCGAGAGCCTCGATTCGGGCCTCGACGCGGTCGGCAAATGCCTCGGCGTGTTTCGCCCACCCGCCGGGCATCGTGTTCGGCACCCGCGAATACGTCCACAGCGTGTGGCCACCCTCGGGCGCGCGCGTGGGGTCGACCAGGCTCTGCTGTCCGAGGACCAGGTAGGGGTTGTCGGGCAGCTCGCCGCGCCGAACCTGGGCCGTGAACGCGGAGAGGTCGTCGAGGCTGTCGCCTGCGTGCACGACCGCGGCGCGGCGGGCTTCGTCGTTCGCCCACGGCACCGGGGCGTTGAGCGCCCAGTCCATCTTGAAGGCGCCCCAACCCCGCGGGTACGCCTTGCAGAACTTGCGAACGCGTCCGGGCACCCACTGTTCGTCGACCATGCGGCGCAGCAGGGCCACGACGTCGGTGTCGGCCAAGACCGTCTTCGTGGCGATCTCGTCGCCGCCTTGGAGGCGGACGCCGACCGCAGCGCCGTCACGGACCAGGATCTTGTCGACGCGCGCCCCGAGCCGGGCGGTCCCGCCGAAGCTCTCGAAGCAGCGGATGAGCGCGTCGGCGATGCTTTGGGCGCCGCCCTCGGGTACGACGTAGCCGCCGGTCGTGGCGGTCATGCCGAGCATGTAGCCCAGCGCCGCGCCGAACCAGTCGTCGGGGCCAACGTCCACGTGCAGCGCGAGTCCCGGGAGCACGCGGCGTGCCGCCTCGGTTTCGAACCATCGCTCGGCGACCCACCGCCCCTTCGAGGCGAACACGCTGGAGACCTTGAGCAGCTGGATCGGCAGCAGGCGCAGGGCAGGGCCCACGGCAGGGAAGGTGTTCATCAGCACGCCAAGCAGGTCGGGCTCGATGCTCTGGTAGTGCTGCGCGACCGCGCGGAACTTGTCGCCATCCTTGGCCGAGCCGAACATCTTGGCGGCTTGATCCAGATCCCGGCTGATGCAGGCGATGGTGCCGTCGGGTGCAGGGTGGGCGCTCTCGATCTCGGCCGCGCACCAGCGCAGACCGTGGTCTTCGAGCTTGAGGTGCTGAAACGCCGGGCTCAGGGAGCCCCAGGGGAAGAAGGCGGCGCCCACGTCGTGGACGAAGCCTGGCTGCGTCGACTGAACCGAGCCCACGGCGCCCCCGTAGCGATCGGGGTGGGCTTCGAGCAGCAGCGTGTTGACGCCGGCCTGCGCGAGCATGCAGGCGGCGACGAGACCGTTGGGCCCCGAACCGATGACGACGGCATCCGGGTCAGACACGCGCGGAAGCTACCCCACGATTGCCTCGCTGTCCCATCTGGTACCATTACGCCAATGTCGTCCTCGTCCGCCCAGATCGATCGGGCCGTCGAGTTGTTGTTGGCCGGTGGCGTCGTCGCCTTTCCCACCGACACGATTTACGGAGTGGGTGCGCTGCCGCGGGAAGAGGCGGCGGTCGAGCGCCTCTACGCCCTCAAGGGCCGCCCACGCGAGCGCCCGATGGTCGTCCACGTCCACGAGCGTGACGGTCTACGGACCTACGCGGCGGATGTGCCGGACTACGTGTTTCAGCTGGCAGATGCGTTCTGGCCCGGCGCCCTGACGCTGATCCTTCGGCGGAATCCCTCCGTGCCGGATGCCGTGGTCGGCGGTCGTGACACCGTTGCGCTCCGCATGCCGAACCATCCGATGGCGCTCCGCCTGCTCGAGCGGCTCAGCGCCAAGCGAGGTGAAGCGATGGGCGTTGCGGCGCCCTCGGCGAACCGCTTCGGAGAGCCCCACGCCACCACGGCGCAGGAGGTCGTCGCGCGGTTGGGCGCGCCTGGGAGCGGGCCCGATGCGCCCGACATGATCCTCGACGGTGGCGCGTGCCCCGGGAAGATCCCCTCGACGATCCTCGACTGCACGGGGGAGTGGCCTCGCATGACGCGCCGCGGCAACACCAGCGTCGAAGCGATCGAGGCGGTCATCGGCCGCTTCGTGAAGCAGTAGGGCTTCGTCCCGCCCCCGCCTTGCGTCACGGGCGCTGCGGGTGCATGTTAGTTATGTGCGTTATTGGATGGGTCTAGGCCTGGCCGGCGTCGTCCTGGGATGTGGGCCTGCGGTTGCAACGACGGGAGCGGGCACGACCGGAGCCGCCACAGGCTCCTCGACGGGCGGTGATGGCGAGACGACGAGCCCGGCACCTCCTGCGACAACCGACGCGACCCCGCCGCCGCCCGCGACCGTGACGACGTCGCCACCGGGGACCAGCGGCGTCGATACCGGGGATGACACCGGCTGGGAGAGCTATACCGGCAGCAGCTCGGGTGATCCCTACGCCTGTGGGTGTCCGCCCAATACCGACGTGGCGTTCGAGGAGGTCGTCGACGGCTGGTCGGCCGAGCAGGCGCTCGAGAACTTCCCGCCGCTGACGCTGCCGTTCTACTGGCACGCCCTCGTCGACGCCGAGCCCACCACCATGACGGCCTCGGTCGCTTACGCGGGGGGCGCGATCGAGCTTGGCCCGGGCGGCGACGACGGCTGCAACTTCCTGTCGAGTCCCTGTTTGTCCGGGTTCCGCATCGAGGTGGCCGTGGAGATGTCCACCGCCGACGGGCGCTTCGCGGGCACGTTCGAGGGCGTTCTCCAGGTTCCCGACCCCGACGAGGGGCTCACCTTCATGCAAGGTTTGGATGTGGCGATGCTGCCGGCCCAGGTTGAGCCCCCCTTCGAGGAGCTGCCCTTCGAGTTCGAGGGCAAGCCCGTGCCGTTGGGCGACCTGTATTCGCGCGTGACGTGGGGGTCGGAGAGCCGATTCAACGAGCCGACGGTTCAGCTTCAATCGATCGTGCGAGGCGACGGATATCTCCTCGGGTCGAGCTATCCGCCGCGGTAAAGCGGGGACACCCGGTTCGGCGGAAAGTTTCTTCAATTTCGCGAAATCCTTTGCGGCGCCGGTGCGTGACAGCCCGCGGAGGTTCGACGAGATGAAACACCGTGGAGCATGGGTCGCGTGCGCGATCGCCCTGAGTATTCTGGCCCCCCAAACCGCCGACGCGTGCGGGCGGATCCGACGTCCCCGACCGCGCCAGGTCGATCGCAAGCTGGCCGCGGTCAAGAAGTCCGAGGCGCTGCTGGCCAAGGGCAAGCACAAGGCCGCTGCCAAGGTGGCCCGCGGCAAGTTCCGCGGCTTTCAAGCGGCCACGGGCGAAGCCGATCACGGCAAGGCGCTGTTCAACCGGGCGCAGCGGACGATCGCGCTGGCCACGATTCGCTCCGAAGGGGCGATCGACCTGGGCAAGGGCATGCGCGGCCGCAGCAGCGACAGCAAGGCGCTCAACCTTGCGTGGGCGACGAGCGTGCTCGAGATTCAGGCCGCGTCCGACCCGGACAACCTGGTGCTGCGCACGAACTACGCCGAAGCGCTCACGCATCACCCCGGCGGTGACGCGCAGGCCCTCGAGATGCTCTCGGAGATGGCCAACGACGACCTGATGCCGACCGCACGCGGCTTCGTGCTGCTGGCCACCGTGCAGCAGAGCCTGGGCGACGCGTCGGGCAGTGACCTGTCGCTGCAGCGCTGCAAAGAGCTCGGGGCCACCGCGAACGTCTGCCGAGTGGCCTGATGACACGACGCTGGTACGAGTGGATGGCGGCGGCGTGGCTCGCCGTGGGGGTCGCAGGATGCGACGCGCCCGAAGACGCAGCGGTCAGCGAGGAGCTGCCGGCCGACCGCGTCGTCGAGCCAGCGGCACCGCAGCGTACGCTCGAGGTCGAGGCCTCGGCCGAGCTGACCGCTCACGGCAAGGAGCTCGTCTCCACGTACCAGTGCAACCGATGCCACGGCATTCCCAGCATCGCTCCGCCCGAGGCCGAGTACGACTGCGTGGGCTGCCACCTGCAGATCCTCGGCGGGACCTACGACGCCACGCCCGAGGAGCTCGCCAAGTGGCAAGGGGAGCTGCGCTCTCTCGACGACGTACCCACGCTCGCCCACACCGACAGGTTTCAGCGGGCGTGGCTCGTGGAGTTCCTGCCCGACGCGCACGACGTTCGCCCGGCGCTGCTCGCCAGCATGCCGCGCTTCGACATGCCCAAGGAAGACGCCGAGGCGCTGGCCGCCTTCTTGGTGCCGAGCGCCGAGCCCGAGGCGCCCGCGCTCGGGGACGCTGCTCGGGGCCGAGGTCTGCTCGAGAGCAAGGGCTGCGGCTCGTGTCACCGCATGAGCGGCGTCCCGTTCCTGCCCGCTCGCCCCACGCCCACGCCGCTGGAGCCGGCCGTGTTTGCCAAGGGGCAGAAGCTTGCGCCGGATCTACGACACGCGCGAGCCCGCATGCGCCCCGCGTCCCTGGTCGCGTGGATCGTCGATCCGCAGGCGGTCAAGCCGGGCGCCGCGATGCCTTCGATGGGCATCACGCAAGAGGAGGCCGCCGACATCGCGGCCTACCTGATCGAGACCCCGCTGGAGCCGGTGCCCGTCCTCGACGTGCCCACGCTGCCGCCGGTGCTCGAGCGCGCGGTCACCTACGAAGAGGTCTACGACCGCATCTTCGGCCGCATCTGCCGGCACTGCCACGGCGACCCCAACGAATTCATCGGGGAGGGCGGCCCGGGCTTTGGCGGCGGGTTCGGCTTTCACAAGCGTGGACTCGACCTGTCGACGTATTCGGGCCTGCGTTCGGGCAGCCTCGACGACAACGGCAAGCGTCGCAGCGTGTTCAAGCCGATCGGCGACAAGCCGAAGATCGTCGCGCACCTCATGGCGCGACACGCCGAGGTTGCCGGCCAGCCCGTCGAGGGGGTGCGGGGCATGCCGCTGGGTCTGCCCCCGCTGCCGCTCGAGGACATCGGCCTGCTCAACACCTGGATCGCCCAAGGACGCCGAGGCCCGGCCGAGTGAAGCGTCTTGCGCTGAGCCTGGTCCTGCTCGGGGCCTGTGACGTCGGGGCTTCCGCACCGCCCGAGACCCCACCGGTCGCCGCCGAGATCGTCGACGCGCCCGTGCCGGTTCCCGCCGAGCCGGCTCCGGCCGAGCCGGCGCCGGAGCCCGAGTCCAAGCCCGCGCCACCGGTGCAGATCGAAGCGCTCGATCCCGACGAAGGGCCCCTGCGGGCCCAAATCCGTGGCCACGTTCGCCGGGCCAAAAAGGCGGGACAGCGCGTCGTGCTGGAGATGAGCGCGCCGTGGTGTCCGCCGTGCAAGCGCGCCAAGACGACGCTCGCCGAGCCGGACGTGAAGGCTCAGCTCGACGGACTGCTCCTGCTGCGTGCCAACAGCGACCTCTGGCAGAGCGACCTCGACGAGCTTGGCTTCGACGCATCGCTCATCCCGACGTACTACGGCCTCGATGCATCGGGGCGTCCTTCGGGCCGCACGGTCAGCGGTGCTCGCTGGCGGACGCGGGCGCAGGCTCGGGAGGGTCTGCTGGCGTTCCTGCGAGCCGCGTAGAAGCGGCGCCGAGGGGGCGGTACGATCCGCCCGATGCGAGAGATCGAGTCCCCCGAGGCGCTTCAATCCTGGCTGTCGGAGGCGGCCCGCATGCCGGCCGCGGTGCAGGGCTTGGACCTCCGCCCGCACGCCCAGGTTCTCAGCACGCAGTCGTTCGCGGGCTCGCTGTTCCTCGGCTGCGAAGTCGACGACACCGTCGCGGGCCACCTCGTGAACACGGGCGCGGTCGTGCTGCAGAACCAGACCGCGTTTGCCTTCGCCACCCACCGCCGGGCGCTGTACACCCCTGACGAGCTGTTCGGTGGCTTCGACCTCGACGACCCGCAGGCGTACTTCAAGACGCTGGACCACGCCGTCTACGCCGAGTACCAGCAGCAAGGCGCGCACCGACCCGCATCGATCAAGGTCTCGCTCGCGCGCCGGCTGCACGACCACAGCATCACCGACGCGATGGAAGAGCTGCTCGAGGGTCGCAAGGTCGTCGCGATCATGGGCGGGCACGGCATGGAGCGCGCCGATCCCATGTACGCCGCCGTCGCGCGCATCGCCCGTACGCTGACGCGCCGCGGCTACTTCATGCTGTCCGGAGGCGGGCCCGGTGCGATGGAGGCGACGCACCTCGGCGCGTACGTGGCCAACTTCGACGACGACGCGCGCCTCGACGACGCGCTCGCGATCCTCGGCCCGCGTCCCGACGGCGCCAAGCCAGGCAAGGAATACGCCGACGCCGACTGGCTGCATCGCGCGATGCGAGTGCGCGCCGAGATCCCGCTGCCCGACGAGCTTCGCTACCGCAGCCTGGGTATTCCCACCTGGCACTACGGACACGAGCCACCGGCTGCGTTCGCCACCGACATCGCGAAGTACTTCGCGAACAGCGTGCGTGAAGAGGGGCTGCTCGCCGTCGCCAACCACGGCGTCATCTTCTCGCCGGGCAGCGCCGGGACCACCCAGGAGATCTTCCAAGACGCCGCCCAGAACCACTACGGCTCGTACGGCGGCCGAGCGCCCATGCTCTTCTTGGGCGTCGAGCACTGGACCAGGGTGCGCCCCGTCTGGCCGCTGCTGCAGCACGTTGCCCGCGGCAAGGTCTACGACGAGCTGCTGTTCCTCACTGACGATGAAGACGCCATCGTCCGCCGGGTGCTCTCGTACGACCCGGCCGTCTACGCGACCTGAATCCGCCCTGCCCAAGCAGTCGGTACCGGCTGGCCGCGTCGTCACCATTCGGTGCCTCCCATGGCTCAGTCCAATACGCACAAGCAATGGCGCGTGCAGTCCTGGAGGATGCCGCCCTCGTCGCATCCAATCTCCTCTGCAGTGCCGCAGACGAGCGCCGCAGCCTGACAGGCATAGCCCTCGTGGTCGTCGCAAACGTCGTTGCAGGTTTGCGGACCGACGGCCGTGTCCTGGAACGAGCACCGGCCCGACTCGCAGGTGCCCGGGCCTTGGCACTGGCGGCCACACGCGCCACAGTGGTTCGGATCGGCGTCGAGATCGACACACGTGTCGTCGCAAACGTCGGGTGTCTCGTCCGGACACTTCAGGCTGCCCCCGTTGCAGTACGACCCCTCGAGGTCTTCGACCGAGATGCCGCAGTCTCCGCAGTGGTTGGGGTCGCTCCGCGAGACGCACTCGCCATCGCAGAGTTGCTTGAAGGCGACGCAGCCGACCGCGCCCTCGTCGCAGAAGCCAGTGCTCGCGGTGGCGCCGCAGACCCCGCAGTTCGACGGATCGGTCTGGAGATCGACGCAGGTGTCGCCGCAGAGGGTGAGGCCTTCGATGCACCCTGGACTGCCGTCGACGCATACCGTGCCGTCGGGAACGACCGCCCCGCAGGCGCCACAGTTGAGCGGGTCGAGGTCGAGGTCCGTGCACTGGTCGTCGCAGATCGAGCCCCAGTCTTGGCGACAGACCGCCTCCCCATCCACGCACGCCGCTCCACTCGCGACCTCGTCGAAGCATGCGCCGCAGTGATGGTGATCGGTGGTGAGGTCGACGCATGCGCGGTCGCACAGCGTTTCGGTGGGCTCGCAGACGCTGAACTCGACCCCGAACCTGCTGCCGTCCGCCAGCTGGTAGTACAGCGCGATCGGTAACGTCCCCGCTGGCCGCTCCAACACGAGACTACAGTTCGCAACCGCGCCCGAGGCGACGGCGGAGTCGGCTCGGCACCCGTTGTCGAGAAGCTCGGTTCGGGGGGAGCCGAGCACCTCGATGCCCGTATCCAACTCGACCACGAACAGCGGCGCCGCGAGCGGGGTGTAGCCGTTGGAGGTATTGCGAAGCGAGATGTTCAGGACGGTGGGGTCGCTGCGGTCGTCCAGCGCGGGCAGCTGCGATTCGTCGGGATCGAGGTCGACGGATCTCACGGTGATGACCACGGGTGCCTCCTCCTGGGCGCCACACGCGAGGGACGACAGAGCCAACCAGATGAGCGCGAGCCTACGCATGGGCGCAACGTAGGGGCGCGTGGGAAGCCCGGCAACGGACGCCTACCCTCGAGACACGTCCCCAGAGGTCATGCCGCCCGACTCGAAATCGCTTGCAGACTCGTCCGACGGATGGGCGCGGATGACCCGGCCGTCTACGTGACCCGATCACTCCCAGCGGATGCGGCCGTGCCAGATCTCTTGGTCGGCGACCTGGTACGTGCCGCACAAGGCGAAGTCGAGGTGGGTGACCGGTTCGGTCTGGTACTCGGGGCCGGCGGTGTAGATGGCCGTGGTGCTGTCGAAGCCGCCGGCCGGGACCTCGATGGGGAGTGACTCGGCTTCGCTCCACAGCGTGTCAGGCTCGGCCTGCCACAGTGCGCGCAGCGGGCCGCCTCCGCGGGCGAGAAGCATGCGTGGTTCGCCGTCTGCGTGCAGCCATCGGGACTGGACCACGCCCTCGAGAACGTCGACCGGCTCGACGTGTTCGCTCCACGCATCGCCGGCCGGCTTGTGAAACAGGTAGGTGTCGCCGTCGACGCGGGCGAGCGCGTGGCTATCGCCCGTCTCAGGATCGATCCACAGGTCGCCCGCGGTTCGGACGGTCTCGTTCGGCCCCACGGGGGGGCCCAGCGTGGCGAACGTGGGCGCGATGCCGAGGGCGACGCGATGCGCACCCACGGCGTAGTCACCGTTGGGGTACGCGCCGATGTACGCCTGTCCCACCCACTCGATCGCGTTGGGTTCGGGCGCGAAGGCGCGGACGTAGGCGAAGTCGTTGTAGCCGGGCAGGGTCTGCACGACCGGGCCGTTCCAGCCGCTGCCGAAGTCGTACGTGTAGATGAACTGGCCCGTGCCTCCGCTCGCCCCAACGACCGTGAACCACACGATCTTGGCGCCGTTCGGATCGAGTGCGGCGCCGACGTAGTTCGAGGAGGGCGGGGTCGTGTAGCTCGCCCCGGTGTTGATGACGTTGCAGGCGCGGGTGCCCAGGTCGTTGACGTCGAGGTAGCACTCCTCGAGCACGGAGGACCCCACGCTCACGGCGTAGCTGAGCAGGATGTCGTTGCGCAGGACGTGTGCAGCGTTCTGTTGAACGCCCGGGATGTGGGCTTGAGAGGCCACGTCATTCCACTGCGCTCCGTCGAAGCGGCGGTAGTGGATGGTGGTGTTGGACGAGACGTTCGGGCCACCGTCGTACGCAAACCACACGCTGCCGTCGCTCGCGGTCATCGGCGCGCGCAGGTGCGGGCCCCACCCGCCTTGCATCTCGACGTAGGCACGGTTGGTGTCGGTGACCTGCCACAGCTCGAGCGTCGGCGTGCGGCCGGGGCGACCCGTGGTCGTCGTGGCGTCCCCGGACGCCTCACTGCCGCTGCTGCTGACCGCTGACGACGTCTGCGGGCTTCCGCTCGTGGTCTCGAGCGCGCCCGAGGTTGACGACGCATCAACGACCGGCGCGCTGCTGCTGCCGTGCGTGCCATCTTCGGCCCCAGGGGAGGCCGAGGTCACCGCGTCGCTGGCGAGTCCTGCGTCCGGCTGCGCGGGGCCGCACCCGGCAAGCATCAGCAGTCCCAAACGCCAGACTTTCACGCCAAAGCGTAGCAGGCGCGGTCGAGCCGATCTTTGGGCTGGCGTCGAGCCGACAGAGTGGTAGACCATGTCCACCAGTTGGTGGAGAAGGTCCACAAAATGATGGACATGCACCCAGAGGCCCCAATGCACCTATCTTCCGCTCCCTCGACCTACGAACCCGTTCCCGCCGACTTGCAGGTGATGAGATGACAGCGGAGGTGTTGGCCCAGCTGACGCTGGCGATGACGATGGCGACGTGCCTGCACGCGCTCGTGGAGCCGACCAACCTGGGCAAGCGGGTCGGCTTTATCGGGGATGCGCTTCGTGGTGAGACCGTCGAAGAGGGTGCGAATCCGCTGGACTCCAAGCCCAAGATCTTCGCATTCATCCTGGTGTTTCTCGCCGTGCTGGCCGGGATCACCTTCGGGATCGCCTGGGCGCTCGACCTGTCCGTCAGGGTATGCCTGCTCGCATCGATCGGGGTGAGCGCCGTGGTCGAGGTTGCGAATACGCTGCGGATCGACAGCGTCCACAGCGTCATCTCGCAGGTCCTTGATGCTGCGCGGCGCTCGCGGGAGCGGTGACCATGTGGCCGTTCACGTCGAACCGACGCTACCGAGGCATCCCATTCGACCCGGTTCGTGCGGAGCACACCCACACCAACCTGCAGGTCGAGGGGCAGATTCCGTTCGAGCTCTCCGGCTTGTACGTGCGCAACGGTCCCAATCCGGCTGCGGCCATCGGGTGGCGCCATCACTACTTTAGCGGAGACGGCATGGTCCACGGCGTCAGGCTGTCGGACGGACGTGCCGTATGGTACCGCAATCGGTTCGTTCGTGCCGGCGGGGTACCGGCCGCGTTGGGCGAGGACGATCCGGGTGGGCCGGTGTCCAGCGGGCTGGATGTCTCCCCCAATACGAACATCGTGCGCTTCGGCGACCGCTTGTTCGCCAGCAATGAAGGCGGGCCCAGTCTGGTCGAACTGACGTTCGAGCTCGACACGGTGGCCAGGAGCACACTCGATGGCGTCCTCCCCGACGGATTCACTGGCCACCACAAGGTCGATCCCGAGGACGGCGACATCCACGGCGTGGTGTACAGCGGCGCCCTGGGAACGAACGCGCTCTATCTGCGCCTGGCGCCTGACGGTCGACTGCTCAACCGTGTCGAGCTGCCGCTCGCCGGCTCGACGCAGATCCACGACATGTCCATCACCCGACGCTTCGCGGTCATCTACGACCTGAACGTCGAGTTCCGCATGTGGATGCTCCCGCTGACTACGCTGCCGATCCGCTGGCGTTCGCGGCGTCCGTCTAGGATCGGCGTGCTGCCTAAGGACGGCGGTGCCGACCAGATCCACTGGTTCGACGTCGATCCTTGCTACGTCTACCATCCGATGAATGCGTTTGAGCGCGACGATGGCCGAATCGTGCTGGACGTCAGTCGGTATGAACGCGCGGCCCACAAGGATTTCTACGGGCCGCTCGGAGACACGACACCCACGATTCACCGATGGATCCTCGACCCCAGCCAGCGCGCCGTCGAGGAGGAGGTGCTGTTCGACCTCGCGCTGGATTTCCCCAAGGTGAGCCCGACGGTCGAGGGGCGGCCCTATCGGTTCGGGTACGGCGTGGAGGCCTCCCTGCGACCCTCGTTCGATGCGGCCGTGAAGATGGACCTTCACAACCGAACGACCCAGAGGCAGGCGTTCGCGGGCGGGATGTCCTCGGAGCTGACCTTCATCCCTCGGCAGGCCGGGTCAGGGGCCGAGGACGACGGATGGCTCATGGGATTCGTATTCCAGCCCGACCGTCAGCGCTCTCGCCTGGTGATCCTGGATGCCCAGCGATTCACCGACTCGCCGGTGGCCAGCATCTGGATCCCGGAGCAACACGTGCCCATCGGGACGCACGGCGGGTGGTTCCCAGATCGTCGTGACCCGTCGGATGCCACACACGCCGCGTCACCATGATCAGTCTGCCACCGCAGGACGGGCGTTCGTACAGGTCGTCGAGTTGCGGTGCCGGCGATGCGGCGCCGCGAGCTGCTCGCCCGAGACCGTCCTGACAGATTTCCGGCTCGACGAGGGCCTGAGGGCCGGTGTAGACCAGGACGGCAATGACGAGCTGGGCTAGCAACTGGAGGGACACGTGAGCCACCTGGACGCCAGCACAGTCGAAACATGTGTCGCGGCGCGAGGTTCGGCCGAGGCGGAGGCTGTGGGCCACGTCCACACGATGGGCCCGAGATGGACGATCACGAACTCGCCATTCTGCTTGATCGGCTGATGCGGCGATTCGGCGCGGGAATTCACCAGCGCGCGCGCACGGTGGACGTGCACGGAGTTGGTCCACTCGGCGGCATGCTGCTCACGCAGCTTGCCGAGATGAACCCCGCGCGTTTGTCGGACTTGGTGTCCTCGATGCATCGAGACAAGTCACAGATGACCCGAGTGGTTCGTCGACTCGAGCAGAGCGGGTTGCTCATGCGGAGCCAAGACCCCGATGACGGCCGCGCGGTCGTCGTATCGCTGACGCCCGCCGGACTGGAACAGGTACGCGTCATTCGGGAGGTCATGTCGGACGTCGTGGGAGAGCTGTTCAAGCCACTGGATGACGAGTCTCGCGCGACGCTTCTCGATGTGCTCCGCCAGCTCTGAATCGGTGCACGCGTCTGGCTCTGGTATGGGAAGTCCGAAGATCGGTTGGGCTTTGCATCCACCTTCCGTATCGATGTTTGGTGCCTGACCCACAACGACCTTCGAGATTCGGCGAGGATCCGCGCGGTGATGGAGTGCGTTGCGACCCACGCCGGCTTCGGCGGGCACCGCGGCCGCGGCTGAAGCGTGGGTCGTCGTAGACTCGGGAGACGTGACGACGCACCACACGTTTTGTCGGATCTGTGAGGCGAGCTGTGGGCTGAGGGTCGACGTCGACGACGGGCGGGTGACGCGGATCCGGCCCGATGCGGAGCACGTGGGGACGTCCGGCTTCGCGTGTACGAAGGGGCTGCATCAGCACGAGCTGTACGATTCGCCCGACCGGCTGCGCCACCCGATGAAGCGGGCCGACGACGGTAGCGTGGCGTCGGTGTCGTGGCGGACGGCGATGGACGACATCGGGAGGCGGGTGGCCGAGATTCGACGGGAGCACGGGCCCGACGCGATCGCGATGTACGTGGGCACGGCGGCCGGGTTTTCGGTGCTGCACCCGATCTTCGCGCAGGGCTTCATGACGGCCGTGGGCTCGCGGTCGATGTACTCCAGCGCGACCCAGGACTGCGCGAACAAGTTCGCCGTATCGCGGTGGATGTACGGGTTCCCGTTCCTGCAGCCGTTTCCCGACGTGGAGTCGACGCGCTGTTTGATCATCGTGGGGGCGAACCCGGTGGTTTCGAAGTGGAGCTTTTTGCAGGTGTCGAACCCCGGCGACCGCCTCAAGGCGATTCGGCGACGCGGGGGCACGGTCGTGGTGGTGGACCCGCGGCGCACCGAGACGGCGAAGGTTGCCGACGAGCACGTGTTCATCCGGCCTGACAGCGACGCGTTCTTCTACCTTGGCTTCTTGCACGAGGTCCTCGCGCGCGGCGCTTTCGATCGCGACCGGATTCAGGCGCACATGAAGGGCTTCGACGCGGTGCAAGCCCTCGCGCGCGCGTGGTCGCCCGAGCGCTGTGCGTCCGCAACCGGCATCGACCCCGACGTGCTGCGGCGGTTGGTCACGATCTATCTCGAGGCGACCGAGGCCGGCGGGGCGGCGCTGTATTGTTCGACCGGCGTGAACATGGGCCGCAACGGCTCGATCGCGTTCTGGCTGCAGGAGGTCATCAACGCGGTGAGCGGCAACCTCGATCGCGCTGGTGGGACGCTGGTCGGGCAGGGGGCCATCGACCTGCCCGCGTTCGGGGCCAAGCGCGGGCTGCTGATGCGCCCGGACCGTTCGCGCGTGGGGGACTTTCTCTCGGTGAACGACACGTTTCCCGGCGGCGTGCTCGCGGACGAGATCGAAACGCCCGGCACGGGTCGCGTGCGCGCGCTGTTCGTCACGGGTGGAAACCCGCTCCTGACGATGGCCAACAGCGCGCGGCTGCGGAAGGCGTTCGGTCAGCTCGATCTGCTGGTCACGCTCGACATCTTTCCGTCGGAGACGGGCAGCGTGGCCCACTATCAGCTGCCGTGTACGTCGCCGCTGGAGCGCCCCGATATTCCGGCGTTGTTCCCCTTCATGCTGGGGCTTCAGTCTCGGCCGTACGTTCAAGCCACGCGGGCGCTGGTCGAGCCGCCCGGCGAGGCACGAGACGAAGCCAGCATCTACCTCGACCTGTGTCGTGCGGCCGGGCTTCCCATCTTCGGCAGTCGCGTGGCGCAGCGCGCCCTCCAGCTGCTCAGCCGCCGACGGGGCCAACCGTACGC
The DNA here is from genome assembly GCA_039024335.1 of Myxococcota bacterium. GTDB lineage: Bacteria > Myxococcota_A > Polyangia > Nannocystales > Nannocystaceae > CAJXVA01. The sequence continues at coordinate 17,915 of JBCCQM010000011.1, read as the reverse complement.
GACGCTCCCGCAGGAGACCCTGCTCAGCGTCATGCTTCGTCTCGCGCGGGAGGGCTCGTTCGAGCGTCTGCTGCGGGAGCCCCATGGGCGTCGCCGCAAGGTCGCCCAGGCCGACTTTCTGGGCGGGCGGGTTCAAACCGGCGACGGTCGCGTCGACCTGGCGCCCGAGGCGCTGCTCCAGCAGGCAGCCGGTCTCGACGCCGTGCTGGAGAGAACGCAACGAGAGACCACCGGGCTCAAGCTCATCACCAAGCGGGCCGTCACCTCGCACAACTCGTGGACCCACAACGCGAAGCGGTTCGTCGCGGGTCGAGGACGCGATACCAACTACCTGTACATGCACCCCGACGACGCCCGCGCTCGTGCGCTCGAAGAGGGCGCATGGGTCGATGTCCGCAGCGCGACCGGACACCTCCGCGTGTCGATCAAGCTGCTCGACGACCTGATGCCTGGCGTGGTCGCGCTGCCACACGGCTGGGGCCACCAGGCGTCCGGAATGGGCGTCGCGGGCAAGACCCGCGGCGTCAACGTCAACATCCTCGCCGCCGATGGACCCGACAACCTCGAGCCCGTCAGCGGTATGGCGCACCTGACGGGCATCCCGGTGGAAGTCCGCGCCGCGGATGGCCCCGCGGACACGCGGAGCTGGTCTGGCCTTCCCGACGGCCGCGGGTGAGCTGATCGCTAAGGCCGAGGGGCATCTGTTTCGGCGGACAGACGCAGTGGCCACCGCGGACCCGCGACCATGACGGCTGCGGCGGCGAGTCCCGACTTCACGATCGCGCCGAGCAAGAACGGTGCGATCCCGTCGGTCCAGGCTGCGGTGACGCCGATTTGCGGCACCAAGAGCGCACCGCCCAGCAGCAGCAGAACTCCATGCCCGGCCAGCGGCATGGCGACGGCGGACCACCGGGGTCGACGAAGGCGATCTCGATCGGCTGCGGCGCCCACGAGCACGGCGGCCGCGATGAAGCCGAGCAGGTAGCCGGATGAGGGACCGAGCACGGTGTCGAGCCCCGCCTTGCCGTCGGCAAAGATGGGGAGGCCGAGCGCACCACCGGCGACGTACAGCACGACGGCCAGGCCGCCGCTGCGGGCCCCGAGCGCGGCGCCGACGAGCAGGACGGCGAGGGTCTGGGCGGTTTGCGGAAGGTCGATGCCGGGCAGGGGGAAGCTCAGGCGGGCGCCCAGCGCGATGGCGGCGGCGCCGAGCAGCACCCCGACCCCGCGCCGTGCGGTGCTCACGAGCCTCGGGCCGCGAGGGCGTCGTTGATCCGGCCGGGAAGGCCGGGCCCTTCGAAGATCAACCCCGTGTACAGCTGCACGGCGACGCAGCCGAGGTCGAGCAGGGCCATCGCGTCTTCGGGGCTGGAGACTCCACCCACGCCGATGACGGGCAGGTCATGCGGCTTGCACAGGTCGACGGTGCGGCCGATCGCAGCCCGGGCGATGTCGCGGAGCGGTCGGCCCGAGAGGCCGCCGGGCAGCCCTTCGCCAATGCCTTCGGGGCGCGTGACGGTGGTGTTCGCTGCGACGACGCCAGCGACCTTTGCTGCGACCGATGCCTCGACCGACTGCGCGAGGTCGTCGGCGTGTGCGTCGGGGGAGACCTTCACGAAGACGGGTTTGCCGTCGGCGTTTTCGATCGCGGCGTCGAGGATCTTGCGCAGGCTCTCGGCCTCCGCCAGCGCGCGCAGGCCCGGCGTGTTGGGCGAGGACACGTTGACGACGAGGTAGTCGGCGAAGGGCGCGAAGGTGCGGGCACAGATCGCGTAGTCCTGGTGCGCATCCTCGGGCGCGGTGTCCTTGTTTTTGCCGATGTTGATGCCGACCGGAAACGTGGGCCACTTGCCGGAGGCCCGCAGCGTGGTCAGTCGCGCGAGCACCACGTCGGCGCCTTCGCTTGGAAAGCCCATGCTGTTGACGATCGAGCGGTGCTCGGGGAAGCGGTGGATACGAGGCTTGGTGTTGCCCGGCTGCGGCTTGGGCGTGATGGTGCCGATCTCGGCAAAGCCGAACCCGAGCCGCTGCCAAACGGGAAGCCCGATGCCTTCTTTGTCGAGGCCCGCCGCAAGCCCGACCGGAGAGGGGAACTCGACACCCGCGATGGTCACGGCGAGCTTCGGATCGGGCTGATGCCGCGGCACCAAACCGCCGAACCGCTCGACCATCGACAGCGTCAGCGTGTGGGCACGCTCGGGGTCGAGGCTGAAGAGGACCGGCTTGGCGAGTTTGTAGGCGATGGAGAGCATGCGCGCAGCCGGCGGCACGGTAGCCGCCGGTCAATGCTCGGGGCAAGTCGGGGCGCGGCTCGGCCGGCGGGGAAAGGGCAGCCGAAGGTGTCGTCGCAGCACTCGAAGCCGTCGTCGGGGTTGTCGTCCAAGCCTTCGGGGCTGGCGCCGTCCGCCGGTTCGGGGCTTCATCGACCGCGGGGCCGCCCGCGAACTCGTCGCCACCGACGGTGGGCGGGAGTACAGGCGAACTCCGCGGAGGGTGCCAACAGCGCGAAGAAGCGGCGAGCCATGGCTGCGAACGTACCGCAGCCGTAACCGTCGTGGCGCGGCGAGCGATAGCCCCATGGTGAGGCGTCGCGCGTTCGTGTGGAAATCTGCGGTCAGTGCGCTGGTCAGCGGATGCGCGCGCGAGACGGTCGAACAGCCCGCGCCTCGGCCAGCCGGCAGCGGCGTGGTCACGGTGGGCGGCGCGGACCTCTCCGTCGTGTTCGATGGCGAGCCGCCCAACCTGCCGCGGGCGCGCTACGAGCAGTGGGTTGGCACGTCGGCCCAGATGATCACTGACTACTACGGCGGCACACTGCCGGTGCCCGACCTCGAAATCGCGATCGTTCCGCGCGGTCGCGGTGGCGTCGGCTTCGGTAGCCACCGTCGTGGTCGCTGGATCCGCGTGTACGTGGGCCGGCAAACGTCATCGCGTTCGCTCGAGCGCGATTGGGTGATGGTCCACGAGATGCTCCACGCGACGTTCCCAGACCTCACCGATGAGCACCGCTGGATGCAGGAGGGGCTCTCGACCTACCTCGAGAAGGTTGTTCGCGTGCGTGCGGGCAACCTGACCGAAGCCGAGGTGTGGGAGCGCTTGAGCGCATCGATGCACCACGGGCGCCCGCGCGCTGGAGACCGCGGCCTCGCGCGCACGCGCACCTGGGGGCGCACCTACTGGGGTGGCGCGCTATTCTGGATGATGGCCGACATCGAGCTGCGCGAGCAGACCGACAACCGAGCCTCGCTCGATACGGCCTTGCTTCACATCGCCTCCATGGGGGCGAATGCGCGGCAGATGTGGGAGCCCGCCCAGGTGTGCGAGGCGTGCGACCACGGCACCGGAACCTCCACGCTCTCCCAGCTCTACGACCGCATGGCGATGGCGCCGGGCGACGTCGATCTCGACCGCCTCTGGCAGGAGCTCGGCGTGATTCGTCACGACGACGACTCGGTCTCGTTCGATGACGGCGCACCGATGGCGGCCACCCGTCGCGGCATCGCCAACGGCTGAGCCTTAGGGAAGCTGGGCGTCGAGCCGAGATGCGTAGGCTTCGCAGGGCGTCAGGCCCTCGTCGATTGCCGCGCTCATGGCGTCGAGCTGCTCCTGAGCTGCCTCTGCGAAGACCTCGAGCGGCTGCGCGCCGACGAAGAACGCCCCGTTGATGACCCAGCTCGGCGTACCCGCGGCTCCCACTTGATTGAACAGGGTCTGGTCGGCTGCGAGCTGCTCGGCGACGTCGGGGCTGAGCATTGCGGCATGGAAGGCATCGAGGTCGAGCCCGACCTCGGTCGCGACCGCGTCGATGACGGAGGCATCGATCTCACCTTCGAGCGCAAACATGGCGTCGTTGAAGGCCCAGTAGGACCCCAGCGCGTGTGCGGCGAGACCTGCCCGCGCCATGACCTCGTCGGGATCCTGGAACGGCAGGGGGTACTGCTTGGCGACCACGCGAACGTCGTCGCCCAGCGGGCCTGCGAGAAGGTCTTCGAGCGTCGCTTGCACGTTGCGGGAGAAGGGGTCGCCGAAGCCGGTCCAGATCACGACGGTGACGAGTGCGTCTGGGTTGCCGCGCATGGGGGATGCGAGCGCGTCGAGGCGATCGTCGGCGTCGATCAGCGGGGAGCTGCAGGTTGCGGTCTGCCCGGTGGAACTCTCGGACGCGTCGTTCGAGCCCGTGCTGCTCGACGACTCGTCGCCGAAGCTGGACGTTGAGCTCGCCGGATCGAAGTCGGTCCCGGTGTCACCGGTGGTCGAGCCCGGCTCGGGGAGAAGGCCCGAAGAGCTGGACGATGCGTCTTCGTCGGCCGGTTCTTCGGTGATGGCCGGGGCACATCCCGCGACCAACCCGAGCAGGAGCGGAACACAAGCGCGTGTCATGGCTCTTCGAACGGAGCCCTGACGCGGCGCATATCGACGGCAACTACGTCGACTCGAACACGACGGTCAACGTGACGGGCTTGGACTCCCCGGCGCGAACGAAGGTGGTCGTCACTTCGGGTTTGCTGCGCAGGGCCGCGAGGACTTCGAGCCGAGCGAGCCCGTCCGTGAGCGGGTGCCCGTCGACGGTGCGGACGACGTCGCCAGCGCGGAAGCCCATGGCGTAGGCGGCGGTGCCCCTCTTGACGTCGTCGAGCAGCCAGCCGGAGTCGTCGTGCGCGGTCAGGATTTTCACGTCGCCCATCAGGCGGGTTGGGTTGCTGCGCGCGGCCGAGACGAACCACGGCGCGACGGTGCAGCGCATCTTCTTGCAGGAGACGGCTTCGGGGCCGCGGGTCCACCACGCGTCGGCAGGCGCTGGGCCGTCGTCGGGCGTGAGGGCGTCGCCGGCTTGGGCGAGCCCGTCCTTGGTGGCGTCGAAGGCCTGCACCCAGTCGATCGCAGTGACGCGGTCTCTGGCGCGGTCGTAGCCGTCCTTGGCGCGCTCGCCCGCGTGCTCGAGGGCGTCGCCGGCTTTGTCGGCGCCCTTTCGGACCCCGGCTTCGGCCTTGGCGTAGCCCCGCCGTGCGCCGCGTTCGGCCTTGGCGTAGCCCCGCTTGGCTTCGCGCCCTGCCTTGGCCGCGCCTCGTCGAACCTCGCGTTCAGCCTTGTCGTAGCCCTTGCGCGCACCCTTGCCGGCTTTGTCGAGGGCATCTTCGGCTTTGTCGATCGCGTCGTCGACCTTGGGGTCGTCGAACACATCGCAGCCGACGAGAGAGATGACCCCACAGAGCAGTACGGAGCGCATGGCGTAGTTCAACCGGAGCGGACGTTCGTTCATTGCACGGGTGGGTTCAGGGGGCAACGTCGCACGCGAAGGGCTCCACGCCGGGGACCTGCTCCGCGAAATCGGCCTCTTCCGCCCGGCTCTGCATCGACTCGGGGTCGTCGATTGCCCGGGCGAACCAGTCGCGCATGGTCTCGCCAGCGACCTCGGCCTCCCAGAGCTCGGGCCGCAGCGACACCACGTGGACGCTCTCGTCGGTGACGCTGGTGAGATACCAGTGAATGCCCGGAAGCGAAGATGTCTCGCAGTACGCTGCGCGCATCTCGTTGATCCAGGTGGCCTCATCGTCGAAGAATGCGTCGCCCTGCTGAATGGAGTCACGAGGGTTGCTCAGCACCAGCATCTGCTGCTCGGGCACCTGCAGCAGCCGGGGGGAAAGGGCTTCGAACAGGACCGGGCCCACGGCGCACTCGCCCGCAAAGCAGTACGGCGGGAGGTTCTGCTCCATGCCCCACGCGGGGATCTTGAGCAGGCCCAGGCCGCTCACGCCCAGCGGGCTGCCGTTGTCGAGCCCAAGCCCCGCGTCGGGAAAGGCGGCGGTGCGCGGCCACTGAAGGTCGTCGAGCAGCCAATGATAGTTGTAGTTGGTTCCGTAGGCGCCGGCCGAGAACCCACCGAACAGCGCGACGAGCTGGTCGGGTCGATAGCCGGCGCCTTGCTCCTCATCGAGCTCGCGCCAGAGGAAGTCGCGCACCATCTGCAGCGAGCTGCGCAGGTTGACCGAGCCGTAGCGGGGCACGGTGATGCTGCCGAGGTCCTCCATCACGCCGCCACCCGCGAACACGTCTTGGGTGCAGTAGGGCAGGTAGACCTTGGTCCAGTTCGCGAACGGGCTGTCTTCGGGGGCGTCGGAGGCGATGCCCGAGCCGAACGGCATATCGTCGCGCGCGCTGAACAGATCGGGCGAGGCCTCGAAGCGTGCCGCGCAGTCCTCCTCGAACAGGCAGACGCCCCCGCCCTGCAGCGCGATCAGGACCCGGTCGAGCGGCTCGCCCTCGGGCGCGGGGCGAATCCAAAACGCGTACTCGGTGCCGTCGCCACACAACGTGCCCCACGTGTCACCGTCGACCACGACCTGCGTCCATTCCCCCCGATCCGCGTCGAAGTCGACGTTGCTCGGGCCGCAGTCCAGGTCGATGGCGGTGGGGTCGTCCATCGTCGCGGCGAGAATGCAGTCGACTTGATGCGACGTTCGCTCGATGAACGTCTCGGGCGTGACCGCGATGAGCGCGGAGAGGTCGTCACAGGCACCCGCGATTTCATCGATGGCGAGGGACTCGAGCGCGTCACGTTCGACCTGGGCGTCGTCGGTGTCGCATTGATCGGTGAGCAGGCACTGGTACAGGGGCGCGAGCAGGTCCTGCATGAACAGGGCGCCGCTGCGGTACGCCGCATCGATGCACGGCAGCTCGTCTTCGCTGGCGGCTTGCAGCACGCTGGCTTGCGGCCCGCCGAACGAGCGCCAGGCCAGCGAGGAGGACTCTGCGTCGCAAACCGCTTGGATGCGGCCGACGACCGCGTCGACACTCAACCCGCGGAACTCGCCCTCGTCGCAGGCGGCGGAGACTTCGGCTCGGATGGCGTCGCGTGCATCGACGTAGACGTCGTTGTCATCGCTGCAGGGCGCGCCGGCCTCGTAGCATTCACGCTGCTCGATGGCGTAGTCCTCGAGACACTCGAGCAGCGCGTTCGCGATGGAGCCGCCGCACGAAGGGAGCCCCTCGCCGGTCTCGACCGGACCGGTGGAGTCCGCCGCTGTGGCGGTGACCCCGCTGCCCTCAGACGCAGAGCTGGTGGAGCCGTCGGTCGTCGTGCCCCCATCGGTGTCCGCGCCTGTCGGCTCGCTCGAGCACGCCGCAAGCATCGACACGGTCACGACGACGGACTGCCACAAGTGCATTGTGCAACGGTAGCAGTGGGCTGCGGAGCCGTCAGCGGATGGACTGGATGACCCGACCGCCGGGCGGTTCCTCTGGCTCTGGGCCGACCCGTGGTCGATTTCGTGCCCAACGAGCTTGGGCTGACGCTCGGTCGCTCAGCCCGTAGGCGTGCCGTCGCCACACCAGTGCGCCGGCAACAGCGTCGGCCCCAGTGCACCCTGCTGAAGCACGCGACCCCAGTGGCCGTCGCGGTCGACGACGACGGTGCCCGGCAGCTCCTCACAGCTGTCGCTGATGACGGCGTTGCGGCGGTAGCGGACGTGGAAATGCCGAGCGTGGCCGCGCCAGTGGTAGATGAGCGCGCGCGAGCTCCCTCGGTGGGGGTACTCGAACAGCGCGTCGACCAGCTCAGGGTCCTCGCCGGCGGCAAGCGCGTGTTCGTAGAGACGGCCCTGCAGGTCGTAGTCGGCGAAGATGACCTTGAGGTTTCCGTCTTCGGCGAATGACTTCACCAGCTCCCAGCTTCGCGGGATGTTCACCGTCTTTCGGCCGTCTGGGTCCACGTCGAAGACGTACGCAATGTCGACGTCGCGGCCGCCCTGGTGCGAAAGGTGCCCTCCGAGCGGACCGCCCGACTTGCGGCTGATGTCGCCGATCTTGACGGGGTCGGCGCCGTCGACTCGCTGGTGGTAGCGATCGATGGCGCCAACGATGCTGTGAATCGTGGCGGGCTTACCCCACGCGTTGCCGGGGCGCCGCCGAATGTAGCCCGTACCCTCGGGGAGCTGTTGTCCGCCGCTGAGCGTCTCTTTGGCCTTGGGCCCGCGCGATGTGCAGATGCGAAGCGACTCGCCCTTGCGGATCATGTTGTTGGACCGCTTGGACAACTTCTTGTTGCCGCGGCGGATCGCAGCGACGGACGTGTCGTACTTGGCCGCGATGGCGCCGAGCGTCTCGCCCTTGCCGACCTCGTGCATCACGACGCGCCCCGACTTGCCGCACTTCTTCGGTGAGCTCTTCTGATAGAGCTTGGCTTTGCAGACGCGGATGGTCTGCCCCGGACGCAGCCGGTTTGGGTTCTTGCGCAGCGAGGGGTTGGCCTTCATCAAGGCGCTGGTCGTGGTGCCCTTGCGCCGAGCGATTCGCGCGAGCGTGTCACCCTTCTTCACCACGTACGAACACTTGCTGCCCTTCGCGTCCGCCGAGGACGCGGGGGCGAGCAAGGCGGCGGCAAGCAGCAAGGGCGCGATGCGGTGGAGGCTCCAGCGCAGCATCGCGCGTATGTAGCACGCCTGCGTGGCCGCGACGTGCGTCAACCCGACACGTTGCACGGCACCAGCGCGGATGCCGAGTTGTTGTCGGGCCGGCACTCGGTCCACGCGGTCACGGGGTTGCCTTCGTTCACGACCACGAACGCCTCGACCACGCCGTCGCGAAGGTCTTGCGTGTCTCCCTCGGGCACGATCGTGAGTTCCTCACCTTCGGCTGGATACAGAACCTTGGTCGTCATCATCGAGCCGAGCAGCGTGCCACCCGCGGCGGGGTCGCCCTCGTAGAACGTCACGGGCACGCCGGCGGGGACGGCAGCGCGGCCGATATTGCGGACGGTCGCGATGATGCCGTAGCCGGTTGGGCTGCAGCCGGGGCGCAGGCTGGCGACGAGGTCGGGCGCCGAGAACTCGCCCTCGGGCTGCACATTCTGCCGGAAGTTGTTCAGTCGCGGCACGGTCCAGTTCGCCGTCTCCACCGCGGGAATGGTGCCGTCCTCCTCGACGTTGGTGACGTGGTACGCGTGCTGGTTCCAGATCCGGCGCGTGCGGACCCACTTGCCCTCTTGGTCCCCGAACACGCGGACGCCTCGCTGCTTGCTGCCGTCGTCGGGGCAGACGATCGAGGAGTAGTCGTTGCTGATCGCGACGATGTCGGCGTGCCCGTCGTTGTCGACGTCGGCGACCAGCGGGTACTCCCACAGCGTGCCGGTGGTGTTGCACGTCTCGAAGAGCACGGTGCCGGTGGGGCCGTCGTAGATGCGCAGGTATTCCTGGTCCGCGTATACGACCTCGGCCTGTCCGTTGCCGTCGAAGTCGAAGACCGAGCTGCCGGTCTGGCGCGACGAGCAGTCGACCGCGGGTGTAATCCAAAGCAGCGTGGTTGCATCGGCGATGGCTGGAGTCATCAGTGCGCTGCCGTCGAACACCGCGTAGCCCACACCCGCCGCGACGCCAACGTCGGGCGTGCCGTCGCCGTTGAAGTCGGCGATGGTGGGGGGCCCGCCTCCGGTGTCGCCCGGGCAGGCACCGAGGTCGCCGTTGATGTTGATGCCGCTGCGAATGATCGTCGCGCTCGTGGGGTCGGCCGGATTCACGCGCCACAGGTTGAGGGTGTGCGTACTCGTGTCGATGGTGGCGATCTCGGCCAAGCCGTCCGCGTCAAAGTCGGCGACGGCCGGGTGTGTGCCGCCGAGACCCGTCGCCGCGATCGATGTGCCGTCGGCCTCGAAGGCACCGCGCGGCCCGACGACCTCGAGCTGCCCGTCCCCGTCGACGTCACTTGCGACGATGCTGGAGTTCCCGCTTGCGGCCGCGTAGGTGGCTTGGGTGATGCCCGTCGCGCCCGCCACGATGCCGTTTTGGAAGGCGACTTCGGGCGCGCCGTCCTGGTTGAAGTCGGCGATCGAGGGCATGAAGCACCCGCCGACGTAGTCCGAGGTCCACAGCACGGAGCCGTCGGCACGGTAGGCCCGGGCGCCGCCGTTGGTGAGGCACGCGACGATCTCGTTGCCCGGCACGCCGTCGATGTTGCCTGCCGCGATCGAGCGGCCGGGGTTGATCTGAACGTCCTGTGGGTTGGCGGACCACTTGTCGACGATCACCCCGTCGATGATCGAGATGGCGTGCAGCGTGCCGTTGACGTTGTACTGGTTGGTCTCGAACGTGGAGAAGACAATCTCCGGGATGTCGCGCTCGTCGACCATCTCGTCGCAGTTGTCGTCGTCGAGCTGAACGATGATGGGGGCCATCATCGAGTTGCCCAGGTCCCAGTGAAACTTGAGCTCGGGTGCGAAGCTCGGCTCGGGGATGACTTCGCAAACCGGCAGGCAGTCGATGTCGTCGCCCTCGGGCACGACGCCGTCGGGACACTGCGGCGGCGCGGGCAGGCATCGGCCCGTCGCCAGCGATACGCCCCCGCCGCACTGACCGTCGCCCTCGTCGCCGGGCTCGCCGAGCGAGTACTCGCAGTACTCCTCGTCTGCGCATTCACTCGCGTCGACGCACTCGGCACCCGGGGTCACGCACTCTTGGAACGAGCAGACCTCGCCGTCGCCGCAGCACACACCGTCGCAAACCGAGACGACGGGGCAGCACGCCCCATCGATGCACGTGCCGTCCCCGCAGTCCTCCGCGCAGGCGGGACCGGTGGTCGCGTCGCCGTCTGTCCCCGGCGTCCAGGACGTGCTTCCTTCATCATCCGAGTCGTCCGTCGTAGTGCCCGCTACATCCGTGTCGGTGCCTGATAGCGAGTCCACGCCGGCCGTCGGTTGCTCCGTCTCGGTGCTGCCGGTGTCTCCGCATCCGATCAGCAGACTCAGCGGGATCACGCACGTCCAGGTCTCGATTCGCACGGTGCATTGGACACCGATCGTGGCCCTTACTTCCACTCACTCGACGAAAAAACTCCCCCCGGAAGCGCTGAGTTGCCGCCGTGCGTCGGGTCCGTGACCGGTTGCGAAAAAACTTCGAACGCGCTGGGGATCCATCGCTTCGTTGCCGCTGCGGCGGGCTTCCGTGTCGGATCCGCAGAAATCGAAAACGGCCTGTGATTCACGTCCACGCGCGCACGAACGGCTGAATCCGGGTCCGCGTCGCCGCGTTTCCAAGCCCGCGCTCGCACGGACGCGAGCGGAGAAAAAAAGACACATGAAGATGCAACGGTTTGTGTTGGTGATGGCAGTGCTCTGCTTTGGCTTCGGCGGATCGGGGTGCGACGACTCCGAGGACGACTCCGTCGAGACCGACGGGAGCGCCTCCTCGGATGGTGGTCGCGGCGAAGACGGCGGAAGCGGCAGCGATGGCGCAACGGCGGGTGGAGGCGGAAGCTGCGTGCAGGAGAGTCCACAGGGCAACGCCTGCGATGCTGGTGGAGACTGCTCGGTCGCGTGCTTGTGCGCGGGCGGAGCCGTGGACGCTGGGCAGTGCGTGAATGGCTCGTGTGCCGACCCACTCCAGGCGTGTGCCGAGGCGTGCGAGAGCTTCGATGCGGGCGATTTCTCCGGCACCTACTGCGCCCTCGATGGCGACGAAGACGGCGGAGACGACGACGGCGGGGACGATGATGGCGACGGCGGAGACGACGGTGCCTCGGTGTGCGCACCGACGGGCGAGGGGTGCGAGATCAACGGAGACTGCTGCGGCTTCGACGACGGCACGTCGCTCTGCACGTCGTTCTCGGACGGGCTCGTGGCGTGTTCCGACGTCTGCGTCTTCGACTCCGACTGCGTGAGCGGCTGCTGCGTTCCGCTGAATGAAGGTGGAGCGGTCTGCGGCCCCTCGTTCGAGTGCGGCTGACCCGGTACATTGCAGGCCCGTGCTGACGCTCGCACTCGTTCTCCTCGCGCTGGCGCCCGACGTCGGCTTCGAGTGGGACGCGCCGTCGCAGTGTCCGTCGGAGGTGGCGGTCGCGGAGATGGTGCGTGCGCGCGTCGGTGCGCCCGTTCGGGAGGGGGAGACCGCCCGCCTGGATGCGATCGCGCGGGTGCGCCGAACCGACGATGGCCGGTGGGCGCTGCGGCTATGGGTCATCGATGAAGAAGGCACGCATCGGCGCGACGTGGAGGATGAGAGCTGTGCCTTGCTCGCCGAGACCGCGGCGACGATGGTCGCGATGTTCGTGGCGCCCAGCCCTGACCGCGTGCCGGAGTCGGTCGAACCCGAGCCGGCCGAGCCCGTCGAGCCTGAGCCAGCATCGACCCAGCCGGTGCCGAAACCGGCCGCGCCGGTCGCAGAGGTCGAGGTGACGCCGCAGCCCCGACCGAGCACGCCGCCCGACACCGAGCTTCGGCCTCTGCTGGGGCAGCTCCGGGTGTTGGCACATGCGGGCGTAGGTCTCCTTCCCGGCGGGTACGGCGGGGTCGGGCTCGGCGGGACGCTCGGGTGGTCGGGCCTGCGCGTCGACGTTCGGGGGCGGGGTGCGTGGACGTCGGCTGCACGGGTTCAGTCGGGCGGACAGGTGCGCCTGCAGTCGTACGGTGGTGGCGCTGCGGCGGGCTGGGCGTTCTCCACGGGTCGGGTGCAGGTGCCCGTGCTGGCGGGGTTCGACGTGGGGGCACTCGTGGGGCGCGGTGACGGGCTGGCGACCGAGCGCTCCGGCTCCGTGGGCTGGGCGACGGCGAGTCTGCGCCCTGCCGTGACCGTCCGCTGGGGGCCGCGCGTGGGCTTGTGGGCGTCGGCGGAGGGCTTCGTCTCGCTGCTGCGGCCATCGGTGAGACTCGATGACGGTACGTCCGTCTTCCGCATGCCCGCGGGTGGAGGCGCGGTCTCGCTCGGCGTCGTTTTTTTCTTCGCGGCCGACACGGAATCCCGCGGGCAGCGGCAACCCAGGCGCGAAGGACGATGAGCGCGGCTGCTGCCACCGAGGCCTCTAAAGGGACGCCTCCGCCCGAGCTTCGGGCGCTGTTCGACGAACACTACGACTTCGTCTTTCGCTCGGCCCTTCGGCTGGGCGTCACCCGGGCCGCCGTCGACGACGTGGTGCAAGAGACGTTCATCGTCGCCGGCCGGAAGCTCGACACGTTCGAGGGTCGCAGCTCGGTCCGGACATGGCTGTTCGGCATCACGATGCGGGTCGCGCATACCGAGCGTCGCGGCGAGCTTCGGCGACAGCGGCGGGCCGCCGTCGCGCTGGAGTCGGCGCGCGAACTCGACGAGCCGTTCGAACGCCGCGAGGCCGCCGACACCTTGCACAGGCTGCTCGCAACGCTCGACGACGACCGTCGCGCGGCGTTCATCCTCGCGGACGTGGAGGGGCTGACGGCGGTGGAAATCGCGTCGGGGCTGGACGTGAACGTGAACACGATCTACGCGCGCATTCGGGCCGCGCGTACGCAGCTTGCCGACGCGTACCGTGCGTTGTCGGCCGAGGGGGAGCGGTGATGGAGCGGTTGGACGGACCTCTGGCGGACTTGGTCGCGGCAGAGCGCGTTGAGATGGAGGCGCTGCCGACGTCTCCGAAGGAGGCGTGGGCTGGAATCGCTGCGGCGTGGACGTCCCCACCTCCAGCACCGCCACCGGCCGCGCCCGCATCTGCATCTGCGGGGAAGGGCATCTTGAAGATCGTCGCGACGCTCCTCGTCGGTTCGACGGTGGCTGCGGGCGCGATGGCTTGGAACGCCCAGGCGAACGACGCGCCACCCAAGCGCGTGGAAAGCCCGGTCATCGACCCCCCTCCGGCTGCCCCAACGCACGAGCCGCCGACGCCTCGGGATGGTCTGGTTCTCGCGCCGCCGCCGGCACGACCCGCGCCGCCCGACCGTGCCGCCGACGTCTCGCCGCCTCGTCGCGAGCCGGCGAAGCCGAAGCTTGGCCTTGCGGAAGAACTCGCGCTCATCGACGCGATGCGCAAAGACGTAGCCGCCAAGCGCTACGCCGCCGCGCTCGAGCGCGCCAAGACCCACCGCGCTTCGTTCGCGCCGGGGGCCCTCGCGGCAGATCGCATGGATCTCGAAGCCGCGGCCCGGTGCGGCCGCGGCGATCTGAAGGCCGGCCGCGCACTTGCAGAGCGCAAGGCCAAGCGCTGGCCCCGGGCGCCGATCAGCGACCCACTCCGCTCCCTTTGTCGATTGGACCACCCATGACCCCTCGCTCACCGTTCCGTCTCCTCGCGCTCACGCTGCTCGTTTTGCCTGCCTGCCAGGGAGACGACCTCTCCGTGGGGGGCGGGGAGCCGCTCGAGCCCGACGATGTCGAAGAGATGCCCGCGGGCAGTGCGTCCGGCACCCTGGCGACCGGCGCCTACTTGTTCACGGGGGTCGACCGTGGTCCGTGTGCCTGTCGGTCCGGCACCGAGTCGGTGGTCTGCGATTCCGGCACCCTTGCGGGCGATGGCCTCTGGATCCAGCAGCAAGACGGCGCCATTGAGGTGCGCTTGTTCGAGGCCGAACAGATCCTGGACGACGTCGTCTTGCACGGAGGTCTCGATGACGATGGCACGGTCTACTTCGGTGGCAAGAACACCGTCACCGAAGAGGGGGAACCCGCGGGGCACACGCTGAACGACGTGCAGGGCACGCTCGAGCCTCGGGGGCGTGGAGAACTCCGCTGGGCGTACCGAGTCGAGGCGATCATCGCGGGGGAGTCGTTCGATTGCGACGTGACGCTCGGGCTCTCGATCGATTGGTGGGACGCAGAGGCGGTCTCCAGCTGCGGCAGCGACGCGCAGTGCCATCCGTCGCGGCCTTTCTGTGTCGACGACGCGTGTTGGGACGGCGCCGTAGGCTCGGCCTGCACGTTCGGCGGTGACTGTATCTCCGGAGCGTGTGCCGACGATGTGTGCGTGGACGGTTCGGCAGGCAGTGGGTGCGACGTCAACAGCGACTGTGACTCCGGCGTGTGCCGAGACGACGTGTGTGCCGATGCGGCGGACTGCACGGTGACGGGTTGCGCGACCGACCAGCGCTGCTTCGAGGGGGCCTGCCAAGACGGCGCGGAGGGGGACCCGTGCGACACGCCGCTCGACTGCGCGTTCGGGTTCAAGTGTACCGACGGCATCTGCTACGACGGTGAAGAGGGAGACCCGTGCGGGGGAGAAAACGACTGCCAGCCGGGCTTTGCCTGCGTGTCCGGAAGCTGTCAGGACGGCAGCGAGGGCGACCCCTGTGACTCCTCGCTTCAATGCGGCGCCGACGCCCTCCTGTGCGTGAACGGACGCTGCCAAGACGGCTCGGCCGGGGACCCGTGCAACGGTCCGGAAGACTGCTCCACGCTGGACGTGCTCACGTGCACGGCGGCGAACGTGTGTGGGTGAACGCTAGGCGTCGGGAGGCGTCTCGGCGAGCCATGCCAGCGCGTCTTCGGTGGTGCCGAACAAGGTGCTCTGCACCTCTTTGCTCTTGAGGTTGTACCGGCTGACCTGCATCCGGCCCACGATGGTGTTCACCACGCCGGCGATACGGCGAAACTCTCCGAACAGCTGAGGCATGTACTCGAGCTGGAGGGACTCGAACAGCTCGTCGTTGCGGCCGACCGCGTTGCGCCCGTCGATGACGATGTCGTGGCTGGGCTTGTGAACCAGGCGCATGGACTCGATGACTTGCTCGAAGTACGTCCGCAGGCCCTCTTCGTCGCGTGGAAGCTCGGCGGCCGTGCGCACGAGCAGCACCACGTGATGCTCGGGGAGCCGGGCCACGTGGACGAAGCCGTTGTCGAGGAGGGGAATCTCCTGCACCGTGAAAAAGCATATCGCCGGGACGCCCCTGCTCGCGTCGGGGGGACGCTGGTATGTAACCGCACGTTGGGCAGTGGCGGTGATGGTTGGCCATGAACGCTCCCGTCCGACCCGGTTTCGCCGTGGGCCACCTCAGCCTCACGACGCCCAATCTCGAACAGACCGTTGCTTTCTTCTCGACCTTGCGAGCTCGCGCAGTGTTCCAGACCGATGGGATGGCCATCCTGGAGATCCGTGGAGGCACGCACCTCGTCGTCCGGACCGGTGCTGCCGTCGATCCATCGTTCGATCTGATGGTCGATGAGGTGGACGACGTCCACGCTGAGCTCGCCGAGCAGGGCTACGCGGTGACGGAGCTGCAGCGAGGCAAGATCCACACCTCGTTTGCCGTGACCGACGGCGCGGGGCTACGGCACCGAATCACCTCCAGTCACGTCGTAGGGCAGGTTTAGGGCCGGCGCGGGCCCGAGCGGCCCGACCCTGCTATGGTCCGGCGACGGTGGACGACCGCGATAAACGCATGGCAGGCCTCGCTTGGGGCGTTTCTGGCGCCTTCGGGCCCGTGGTGCCGCTCATCATCTTCGCGCTGAACTACAAGAAGTCGAAGTTCATCGCCTTCCATGCGCTCCAGGCCGCGCTGTCGTATTTGGCGATGGTCATCGTCGCCATGGTCGCTGGCCTTTTGCTCGGCGGCAGCGCATTGGTGCTGTTCCTTCAAGATGGCATGCCCGAGGCCGGCGATGCGATGCCGCCTTCGGTCAAGGCATCGATGTTGGCGATCGCCGGCCTGACGGGCGCGGTGTATCTGGGTCTCATCGTGCTTTCGGTCAAGTTCTCCAAGCGTGCGTCGGCGGGTGAGTGGGCGGTCTACCCGTTCGTGAATCGGCTTGCCGCGTCGCTGTACGACGTCAGCGACATCAAGGTCACTCGGCGCGTCCGAGTGCAGCCCGAAGGCTGACCGGTCGCCCATGCTCCGGTGGCTGGGCTGGCTGCTCTGGCTCGCGCCCGTCGAGGAGCCGCCGCGGCCGGCCGCGCTGGAGTTGAGTTGGCAGGCACCACCGGTATGTCCGGACGCGGAGGCCGTGCGAGCGCAGATCGATGCCCTCGCGGAGGCTGACCCTGGCGGTGACGGCACGCTCCTCGTCGACGGTCGGGTCGAATCGGCGTCATCGGGGTACCGACTCACGCTGCGGACGAGCTACGCAGACCTTGCCGACGAGCGCGTGGTCGAGGACCCAGACTGTGCGGCGCTTGTCGAGGCGACGGCGTTGTTCGTGTCGGTGTCGTTGGACCCTTCGCTCGCCGAGCCCGAGCCCGAGCCCGAGCCCGAGCCCGAGCCGCCGGTCGAGCCCGAGCCGCCGGTCGAGCCCGAGCCTCCACGGCCCGAGCCCTTGCCGAGATCGTCGAGCCCTGTCGAGCCTGAGGAAGACCGCGCGCCATCGACTCCGCGTCGTCGCGCGGCCCCAGACTTCGTCGTCTCCTTGGCGCCCATGCTCGACGCTGGGAGCCTGCCGCGGTTGAGCGGGGGACCACGGGTTTCGGCGGCCCTTCGGTGGCCGCGACTCGGGGTCGCGATGGATGGCACCTACGTCGTGCCCCGGCGAACCGACACCGTTCGGGGTGCCGCGGGGCTGGTGCAGCTGGTCTCCGTCGGTGCGCGAGGATGCGGCGCGTGGTCGAGCGATGCGTGGCGGATACCCGTCTGCGGAGTGGTCGAGGTCGGTGCGCTCGACGTCGCCAGCCGAGGGCTGCGCCCGTCGAACCGCCTTCGCTACACGTGGTTGGCTGCGGGCGCGCGGGCGGGCCTGGGGTATCGCTGGACTCGCGTCGGAGTGTTCGCGGCCGCGGAGCTGCTCGTGCCCCTCAACCGAGCAGAAGTGCTCGTGGGGGACACGGCCGCGTTTTCGTCCTCGGTCGTTGCCGGGCGCGGGCTCGCAGGAATCGAGATCTTTTTCGCCACAGATTCGGCGTAGTGTGGACATGACCTGGTCATGTCGGTTGAAGGCGCGCTGTTCGGACCCCGCGATTTTCGCGAGGCGTACGAAGCCCACTACGGGTTCGTTTGGCACGCGCTCCATCGCTTCGGGCTTGCGGGGGCGGTGCTCGAGGACGCGCTCCAGGACGTGTTCGTCGTGGCGTATCGCCGGCGTGAGGCGTGTACCGGCTCGATGAAGGCGTGGCTCTATTCGATCGCGCGGCGGGTCGCGAGTAACTACCGACGCTCGGCGCGGCGGGCCGATGCGCGCGCAGAGGCGTTCGCGGTGGTCGAGGGGCACGCGCGCCCGGCCGTGCCCGAAGCGATCCTCGCGCTCGACCGCGTCCTGGAGGCC
>JBCCQM010000010.1:0-84802 GCA_039024335.1 Myxococcota bacterium | reverse complement strand
TTTCTTCGCCTGTCTGGACGACTCCCGCCAACGCCTCGGTGCCTACGGATGACCCGGGGTCTGCGTCGTCCGCGGACGCGTCGCCGACCGCTTCACGGCCAACAGCGGTCTCATCGACGGACCCTGGGTCGGACCCGGTTGCGTTCTCCTCGACGGACCCTGGGTCGTCGTCGGCGGGAGGCGGAGCCACAATCCACAGCGCGACGCCGAAGATCGACAGCGCCGGAGTCACGCCGTCGCCCTTCCCCACCAGTACCCAGCAGCGGCTGAGACATCAGGAAAATCCTGATTCGCAACCGCGCGCGGAGACGCGAGGAGTCCCCGCAGCCGACCCACTCCCCGCATCGAGGGGAGAGTACCCGCTCACGGCGCCGTTGAGCGGGAAAGGGTCGAGACACGCCCCCGCGTCTCCCCACGGACGCGGGGCGTGTCTCTACGCAGCGCTCGAAGGCTCAATCGTCGACGTGGCCGCCAGCGCATCCCCCCAGATGCCTGCGGCCGGTCGATGCTCCACGGTCGTCCCCTCCGCATCCCCATCGACGCAACGCAACGATCTTCGAGCCTTCATACGCTTGCTACGCGCCCGCTCCGGCGCGCTGCCTTATGCATCGCAAGCTCGGTTCCAACCTTGAGGGGAATCCGAAGCAGCCGGTCATTTCAGGTACTTGCGGATACTGGGCGCGCGAAATCGGCCATCGGATGAACGCTGCGCCCCAGTGACTACGCAAAAAGTTTCGGGCAGCGTATGTGCGGTGACGCAAATCGGCGGTCGGCGTGGCCGGCGGGCACCGCCGCCAACCCATACCGGATGCGGGACGATGGCCCGACACCCAGAAGCGAGCGCGCTAGCGGAGCCGAACGCACAGCGTGCCGGCGACCCCATCCTCGATGGATGCCGGCTGCGGACGGGTGACATCTCGGGACAGGGTGAAGGCCTCACCGCGGCGTCGGGTCGAGCTCCAGAACGTTCCCTCGGGAAGCATGCGAGCGCGACGAAGCGCGCGGAGTTCGTCCAGCGTCGCCAACCGCCAGTCTTCGAGGTCGGCCTCCCGCATCCGGCTACACCGACGCGACGCTTCAGCATGCGTGTCTTCGGCGTGACGACCTGGCCGACGCACCAGCAGCGTGTCCAATGCGTGAATCCTGCCCGAATCGAGCGCCGCTCGAACGCGCCGAGCGGCGTCGGCTTCTTCCGCATCGACGACCGCGGCCGTCGCTGGCTCGACCGGCACGCGCGTCGAGTCCCCGAACGTGGGCGGGACCGCTGGAGCCTGCGTGGCTTCGGGTTGCTTCGCATGGGGACGGTCGGATGAACGCGTCGGGGCCACCGGGACCACCGCGGCCGACGCTGCGCCGTCTCGCTGCGCCGCCCGGCGGACGCCAACCTGGTAGGCGACGATGGCCGCTGCCGCGACCGCGGTCGCGACCGTCGCCGTCAGAATCCGTCGTCGCCGCTGACGCGCTTCGGCCCGTGCTCGCGCAGCGCGGCCCTCCATGACGTTGCGCGCCGACTCCCCAAGGTCGGGGAAGGTGTCGCCGCTTTCGCCCGACCCCGGCGTGGTCCGAATCATCGCGTCGCGGACCGAGTCGGGGACCAGCACCTCGTCCGTCCGCGCCGCGGTCGACGTCTCGCTCATGGTTAGCGAGGCCGCCGCGCTGCTTGATTCCGCATCCGTCGCCGCGCTCGAGGGCAATGGTCGGACGGTCGCCGAGACCCGCAGCTTCTTCGACGTCCGCGTTCCGCTGGGCAGGCTTCGGCCTGCCGACAGCGAGCTACCCGCACCGCCGCTGCTGCGCGCGCGCATGTTCTGGACCGCCGCGTCGACCGCCCGGACGAACTCCTCGGGATGCGCCGTGTCGTACTCGACGACGCACAGACGGTGCATGCGTGCCCGCTGCTTGCCGAACAGCGCGATCAGCTGGTCGAGCCGGTCCGAATCGAGCGCGGGCGAATGTGCCACCGCAAACACGGTGCGCTCGTCCTCTTCGAGCAGGTACATCCCGGCACCCTCGAGGTCTCGGTCGATTCCGGGCACGAGATGGACGTGGACGCCGTCTCCATGAAGGTCGGGTTCGAGCGCCCGGATCGACGGAAGATCGGCGTATGCGAAACAGACCACCACGCTCACGTCGTGGATCGCCGTCGAACCGCGCACCGTCGTGGTCTCGATCCCCATCCCGAAGCTCCAGGTTATCAGGTTTCCCTGGAGGGACGCGGTTTTTGGGCCTCTAGGCGATCATTGCGCGATACCGCTCCAGCGGCGTGAACGGACGATACCTAGAGTGAGACGGTCTCGACCATCGTTCGAGTCTCGATCACTGAACCGGGGGACCACCTCCCGATTGTCGCCACGGAGCCTCAGCGCAGACTGCGCAGTGATCCGAGGCGTTCACGCCCCGAGTTCAACGTTCCCCGTGCCCGTGGGTGCAGTGCCCATGGTCGTGGTCGTGGTCGTGGTCGTGCCCATGGTCGTGCCCATGCCCATGGTCGTGGCCGTGCCCATGGTCGTGATCATGCCCGTGGTCGTGTCCGCATGCATGGTCGTGGCCGTGCCCATGGTCGTGATCATGCCCGTGCCCGTGCCCGTGCCCGTGTCCGCATGCATGTCCATCATGGTCATGATCATGATCATGGTCATGGTCATGGTCATGGTTGCAGTGCCCGTCAGGGCCGTGGTCGTGCGTGTGATGGCCGCTGAGGATGTCGAGCCAGGGACCGAGACCCCAGCGCCAGTGCTGCCACGCCAAGCAGGCGACCAGCACGGCGACGGTGATGAGCGGCACGACGCTGTGGCCGTGCTCGACGTCGAGCTGGGTCGGCAGCGAAACCGGAACGTCGAGCGCGTTCACACCGTAGCCCAGCCCGATGCACGCGGCGACGATGCCGAGCACGCCCAAGCCGGCGACGCGGTCTCCGTACGCGCTGCGCAACACGCCGACGGTGGCGACGTTGGTCGCGGGCCCGAGCAGCAGACCAACCAGGACGGCGCCCGGCGAGACCCCCTTGAGCAGCAAGACGGCAGCAAGCGGCGTCGCTGAAGCTGCACACACGTAGGCCGGCACCGCGACGATGGAGACCAACCAGATGTCGCCTCCACCGGCGCGGAAGTCCGCCAGCGACCCGGCGGGTAGCGACACCTGCACGAAGGCCGCGGCCCACAGGCCCACGAACGTCCACGGCGCGACGTGAATCAGCAGCTCGTCGAAGTGCGCGACCAATCGCTGCACGACGCCGCGGTCGTTCCACAGGCCGGACCGACTCGCGTCGCTGGTGACGTCCTTCGCCGATGCACCGCCAGCGAGCTTGCCGAACAGCAAGCCGGCAATCAGCGCGAGCGCGATGGCTGCCGCGATGCGAACGGCAGCATATGGACCCCCCATGAAGCGCATCGTCAGCGTGAGCGTCTCTGGACCGAGTTCGGGCGTCGCGACCAAGAACGCGATGACGAGCGCCGCGCCAGCGCCCCGCTTGCGCAGGGACTCTGCGACCGGCAGGACCCCGCATGCACACAGTGGAAGCGGGGCCCCCACGGCGACGCCACGGACGGCCTGACGCAGCAGCGTACCCCCGGTGAAGAACCGCGACGGAATGCGAGCCCCGGCGACCTGAAGTCCTGCCCCGAGCACGAGGCCCAACAGCAGCATCGGCGCCGTCTCGAGGCTCAGCTCGATGAAGGCTTCGGTGACCTCGTGCGTGACGTGACTGGCATGCCCGCTCTGTCCGGCGGCGAGGATCGGCAGGGCGACGCCGGCGACGAGCGCAACCATGTCGAAGACGCGACGACGGGACGTTCGTGGACCTGCGCCACCAGGATCGTGGAAGAGGACGTGGATCAGAAAGCCGGCGACCCCTGCGGAGAGCCACGCGTGCAGACCTTGCGGAAGGACGCTCTGCAGTACGTCGGCCAGCGCGAAGCCCAGCCCCGTCGCCGCCGTCAGCAGCACGACCCGCGTGATCGCAAGCCGCCGCGACCCGTGCGTCAGCGCCTCGGCGACGAGCAACGCGGTCAGCGGCACCGTGTGCGCGGCGACGGCCAAGACGAGCCCCTCGTGACCGTGACCGGCGTGCTCGTGGGTGGAGAACGAGCCCAGCGCGACGCCTTCGGCGATCTGGTGGGCGACCAATCCTGCAAAGCCCAGCTCCGTGCCGACGGCGTGGCGCGTGGTTTGGCGCTTGCCGAGCCATCGGATGACCGGCGCGAGGAGCCCGGGGATGATCAGCGCCGCCACGAACACGAGCAGCGCGCCTCCTCCCATCCCAGCGATGGCCTCGGGCAACATCTGGAGCGCGACGGCTGTGGTGACGGCCGCGACCGCGAACGTCCGCAGCGCGCCCATCGAACGACCGCTGCGCCGCGTAAGTACGCCGAGTCCGGCACCGAGGACGACCGAGCCAGTCGTGATCGCGAGGGCTTCGAGCATCGGTCTACACGCCTTTGTGCGCTCGGAAAGAGGCGAGGTCGGTGGCTTTCAGCGCGGGGTTGCTGACGAACTCCCACGCGAGCGTCGTGGTGGGGGTCTTGCCGTAGTCGTGGCCCGGATAGACGCGCGTCTCTTCGGGCAGCGCGCCCAAGACGCGCTGGAGGCTGTCATACATCGCATCCGGATCGGACTGCGGAAACTTCACGCCGCCACAGGACCCGACGAACAACACGTCGCCCGTGATGAGCGCGCCCGGCTCGGGCAGGTACCAACATACGCAGCCGGGCATGTGCCCAGGGGTGTACAGCGCCTGCGCGCGGCCCTGCCCAATCGTCACGAAGGCACGATCTTCGATGGGCTCGACCTTCGGCGCGAGCGTGCGCGCAATCTCGACCTCGACCGGATGACACCGAACGGTTGCCCCGGTCAGCTCCGCCGCCTCGTCCAGACCCGCAATGTGGTCGTCGTGCGTGTGCGTGAGCAGAATGGTGGTGACCGTCCAGCCGCGCTTCCTCGCGGCGGCGAGCAGCCGATCGACCTCGAACGCGGGGTCGACCAGCGCGGCCTCACCCGTCGCGGGACAGCCGATGACCTCGCAGAAGTTCTGCAGCAGTCCGACTTCGAGCTGGACGACTTCGAGCGCGCTCATCGACTCCCCTTGGCGTCGATGCGAAACCGCGGCGGCTGGATGCGTTGCCCCCGACACATCGGGCATCGGCTGGGCTTGGTGAACCGCTCCCGGTCGTCGAACGCGTAGTCGCACGTTGAGCAGATGGCAGACTCGATCTCGAGGCTCTCGCCGGCGCCTTCGGCGGACTTGCGAAGGTGCTCGAGATGCCCGGGGACGGCTTTTTCGGAGATCCCCACCAGCGTCGAGAGCTGGCGCGAGGAGAGCCAGCCCTTGCGAAGCTCGCGGTAGAGCGAGTCGCGAATCGTCGTGCCGCGCGCCGGTGGCTGCCGTTGTGGCATGCCGCGGAGCATAGCAGCCCGCCCGCGCCGCACGAGGTTCGTTGCGCTGCTCGGTGGAGCATGCGAAGGCTAGCCACGTGAACCGCCCGACCCTGTTCAGCCGACCGTTCGTGCTCGGGTTCGCGGCGAACTTCATGCACACGCTGTCGTTCTTCTGCTTCCTCCACCTTCCGGGGTTTCTGCGGGCGCATACGCAAGACGACTTCGTCATCGGCCTGACGATGGCCGCGATGGCGGCATCGGCGATCGTGGCGCGGCCCTTCGTCGGGCGGTTCATGGACCTGCGCGGGCGCCGGCTCGTGGCGGTGGTCGGCAGCATCCTCAACATCGTCTTCTCAGCCGCGTACCTCGCGATCGATGACGTCGGCCCGCTGCTCTTCGCCGTGCGCGTCGGTCACGGCGTCGCCGAAGGCATGCTCTTCTCGGTGTTCTTCACGATCGCCGCCGACGTCATCCCCGCGCAGCGTCGGGCCGAGGGCATGGCGCTGTTCGGTGTCTCAGGCATGATTCCCCTGTCGCTCGCGGGGCTGATCGGCGATCGCATCCTCGCGGCCGCCGGCTTCGAAGAGTTGTTCTGGTTCGCGGTCGCGTGCGCGGCACTGGGCACATTGGCCGCCTTCACGCTGCCCGACTCTGGGCCACAGGCGCCTGCCGGAGAGCGACGTTCGTTCTTGGCGGCCGCGAGCGCCTCCGCCCTGCGCCCCGTATGGCTGGTCGGGTTCTCGTTCGCGTTCGCGCTCGCCTCGTACTTCACCTTCCTCAAGACGTTCGTCGACGACACCGGTGTCGGCAGCGTCGGTGCATTCTTCACCGCCTACACCACCGCCGCCGTACTGCTTCGCCTCGCGCTGGGCTGGCTCCCCGACCGCGTGGGCCCGCGCCGCGTCCTGGTCCCCTCGGTCTGGGCCGCCGCACTCGGGATCGTCGTGCTCGCCTACGGCGGCTCGACCGCCGCCGTGGTCGTCGCGGGCGTCCTGTGCGGCATCGGCCATGGCTACGCCTTCCCGATCGCCTCCGCGATGGTGGTCATGCGAACGCCCGAGCACGAGCGCGGCACCACGCTCGCCGCGTTCACGGCCCTGTTCGACCTCGGCCTGTTCGTCGGTGCGCCCCTGCTCGGCTTCGTCCTGGAGCGCGCGAGCTACGAAGCCATGTTCACGTTCGCGGCGTCGGTCGCCACCGTGGGCTCTCTGGTCTTCTGGGTCTGGGACCGCCGCGCCGCCCCCGACGCGCGCTGAACTACTCGCTCGCGATCTTGTTGCCGGCGATTTTGGCCGACTGGTGCTCGGGGTGGCGAATGTCGCGGCCCTCGAGCATGAAGATGACCAGCTCGGCCAGGTTCGTGCTGTGGTCGCCCATGCGCTCGAGCCACTTTGCGACCGACTGAATGTGGATGAGCTGGTGGACCTTGTCGGGCGCTAGGCGCATGCGCTCGAGCGAGTCTTCGAACACGCGGTGGTAGAGGTCATCCACCTCATCGTCGTTGTCGAGCACTTCCCAGGCCTTGCTCGAGTCGCCGTTGACGAAGGCGTCGATCGAGCCGGCGACCTGCTCCTGCACCAGCCGCGTCATCACCGGGATATCGGCGTGAACGACGATGCGATCGGCGCGACTGAGATCGATCGCCCGCTCGCAGATGTTGACCGCGAGGTCGGCGATGCGCTCCAGGTCCGTGACCATCTTCATCGCCAGCGTAACGAAGCGAAGGTCGGACGCGAGGGGCTGATGCCGCGCGAGAATGACGAGGCAGCGCTCGTCGATCTCCACTTCTGCGCGGTTGACGGCCCGATCCAGCGCCATCGTCTCGTGCGCCAGCTTGATGTCTCGCTCGACGAGGGCCCGCCCTGCGCGGTGGATCATCTCCTCCACGCGTCCTGCCATGAGCAGGAGTTCTTCGCGCAGGCTGGCGAGCTCAGCCTCGAATTTCCGCGCGGTTTGGGTCAAAGCCATCACCTCGTTGAACGGTCCCAAAGTACCTCAGTTCGCAGGTCGCTGCAGCGTGACGCCTTGGTCACTTCTCCGCGGTGGCCGACGCCACGCGTGCTTCGTTCGCGGATGCGTCACCATCCGAGGTCAACATGAACCAGAACACCGACCCACGCGGGCTCCGAGGATCGACGCCCACCTCACCGTCGTGTGCATCGACGAGGTGCTTGACGATCGAAAGTCCCAAGCCCGTCCCGCCCATGTCGCGCGAGCGGCCCGAGTCGGCGCGGAAGAAGCGTTCGAAGATGCGTCCGCGATGCGCCGGATCGATCCCCGGGCCGTCGTCGAGCACCTCGATGCGTACATGATCCGCATCGGCGGCGAAGGCCGTCACTTCGACCGAACCGCCGTCTTGCGTGTACTTGAAGGCGTTCGAGGTGAGGTTGATGAGAATGTGCTCCATCGCCTTTCGGTCGGCGATCACGGCCAGATCCGGCTCGACGGAGACGGAGACGGAGATCTTCTTCTTCTGAGCGTCCACCTCGACGAGGTCGAGCACGTGGTCGACGATTTCCCCCACGTTGATGCGGCCAGGGTTGAGCGGATACCGGCCGGCCTCGATCCGCGAGATGTCGAGCAGGTCATTGACGATGCGTCCAAGCCGGTCGGCATGACGATGAATCGCCTCGACGAACATGCGCCCAACCTTCGGATCGTCGAGTCCGCCGTCGAGCAGCGTCTCGGTGTTCGCCTTCACGACGCTGATCGGCGTTCGCAGCTCGTGCGAGACGTTGGCGACGAAGTCTCGGCGGACGCGCTCGAGGCGTCGAATCTCGGTCACGTCCTGCGCGACGAGGACCAGGCCTTCGTCGCCCTGCTGGGTCGCCCGCGCGTCGATGCGGCGCCCCCCGGGCAGGTCGAACTCATCGCTGTGCGTGCCACCTTCGGCAGCCTCTTCGGCGAGCTGCTTGAGCCGCGGGACTCGAACGGCCTCCAGCAGGGTCCGACCGACGGGGCGCTCGGGCAGCGAGAGCAGCGTGTGCGCGGCTCGGTTCACGGTGGAGATGCGTTGGTCGGGCCCCAGCACGATCACCGCCTGCTCCATGGTCTGCAGCACCGCCTCGAACTGGTTGCGCTCCGACGACAGCGTGCCCACCGTTCGCTCGAGCTCGACCGCGACCGAGCGCAGGCTCGGGGGACCGTCGTCCGCGTCGGGCTCTTCGCCATCGAGGGTCTCGGCTGCTTTGACGGCCGCTGCGGACGACACGACCGGCTGCAGCACGCGCTCGACCTGGCTCCCGACCGCGAACAGCAGCAGGCCGACCACTACCGCACCCACCAGTCCCGCCACGACCGCCGTCCCCCGAATGGCACCGCGAGCGTGCGCGGTATTCAGCGGAGCGGCCGCTCTCGCGATGACGGCTCCACGAGGCGCCGCGACCTTTCGCGCGACGAACATCACCGTCAGCTCGCGTGCGTCGTCATAGCGCAGGGCCGAGCTCGTCTCGCTGGATGCCGCCGCGAGCACCTCGGGGTCGGACGACGCCGTGCCGAGCTGCTCGAGCTCGATCGGCGCAAGGCTGGAGCTGCCGAGCGTGCGGCCGGCGAGGTCGAAGATGGCAATCTCGGCGCTGGTCGCCTCGGCGGCTCGATCCGCCACGTCGTCGAGGGAGTCGCCCGCGGCTGCGGTCTCGAGCATCACACCCACGGCCTTGGCGTGGCGCTGAAGCTCGTGCTCGAGGCGCGTCTGCAGCGTATCTTCGACGGTGGACTCCACGAAGAATCCAGCCGCACCGACGAGCAGAGCGATCGCCAGCGCGCTCAGCAAGAGCAACTTGCCGCGAATACCCAGGGACACGACGAACTCAGGCCTGGGCTTCGGGGCGGAACCGGTAACCGACCCCACGCAGCGTTTCGATGTACTCGCTGGCAGTGCCCAGCTTCTTGCGCAGACGTCGAACGTGCGTGTCGACCGTGCGCGTGGTGACGTCGCCGCTCATCTCCCACACGTGGTTGAGCAGCGCTTCTCGGGTTTGAACGCGGCCGCGGCGCTTGACCAAGGTGGTGAGCAGCCGGAACTCGAGCGCGGTGAGCACGACCTCGTCGTCCTCGACCCAAACGCGGTGCCCATCGACGTCGATCCGAAGCACGCCGAAGTTGAGGTTCTCGGCGTGTTCCTCCTTCTCCGTACTGCGGCGCAGGATCGCTTTGACGCGCAGCACCAGCTCGCGAACGCTGAACGGCTTGGTGACGTAGTCGTCGGCCCCGACCTCGAACCCGACCACCCGATCGATCGCGTCGGTCTTGGCCGTGAGCATGAGAATGGGGATGCTGCGTGTGGCCTGCGACTGGCGCAGCTGTCGGCACACCTCCGTCCCCGAGATGTCCGGCAGCATCAGGTCCAGCACGATGAGGTCGGGGCGCGGCGTCTCGGTGGCGCGCTCGACCGCCTCGCGGCCCAGACCGGCCGTGACCGTCCGAAAGCCCTCCCGCTCGAGGTTGAACTCCACGGTGGACCGGATGTCGGCCTCGTCATCGACGATCAAGATGGTTCCGCTCATCGAAGTGCCCCACCATAACGCCGGACCCCCAGGGTGGTGTGACAGGTCCGTGACACGACTGCGCAGCCACGGCGAACCGCAGCGCAGCGGCGGAGCAGGCTCACAGGTCGCAGAGACTGCGCTGATTCGGCGAGCTGAAGGCGTTCTGCGGCGGCGCGCTGAGGGCCTGGAAGGCGAGCCCACAGCGCTTCCGGACCGGCTTGCCCGTGGCCGAATCCAGCAGGACCGCGCCCGTATTGGCCGCTAGCCCTACATAGCGGCCGTCGGCGCTCCACGAAGTGTCGTTGTTGAACACGCCCGTGGCGTAGCTCCACAGCGGCTCCATCGTGGTGCTGTCGTGCATGGAGACGCTCACCGTTCCGCCGCGATTGAGCACGGCGAGGAAGCGATCTCCGGTCGGAGACGGCAGGACCTGGTTCACGTCGCTGGACGGCACCGACTTGGAGGCGACCGTCTTGCCGTCGTGGTCGATGAACATCTCGAGGTTGGTCCCATTCCAGCGCACGCCGTAGTGACGCCCGAGGTGGTCGATCGCCAGCGGGGCCGGCTTGCCCGCCTCCATGGCCTTGCCCATCGCCTCGGACTGCGCCGCGGTGAGATCCGAGCGCAGCTCGTCGAGCGTGTACTGGCGCATCGTGTTCTTGGAGTCGAGCGTCCACAGCACGAGCTCGCTGGGCGGTGTGGGCCGGAGCAAGCCGAGCCGGTACGCCTCGTCCGCGACGATGTAGGGACCCTCGAACCCCTTCTCCACGCTGGCTTCGTAGACCCAGACCTCGTTGTTGTGTCGATCGATGACCAGCAGTCCCTGCTCGGGGTCGACCCACACGTTTCGAACGTTGCCCATCACGCCGGCGCGCGCGAGCACGGTCCCCGAAGCCCAATGGACGAGCGTGGCCTCACCGGCGGAGTCGACGATGACGACGTGGTCTTCGTCGAGAAAGCGAACCCGCGTGGTGTGGAAGTTGTTGTTGCCGAAGTCGATCGAGATCGGCTCGCCGGTTCCATCGAGTCGCTCAACGACGACGGGGCCCTGCACATACGCCCACGCGACATGCTCCCCGCTCGGCGACAGGCCCACGCCCGCGCCCTGCGTCGCGCCGTAGCCCAAGAAGCGGTGCTTCCGGGTGTCGACGTCGTGGACGAACAAGAAGTTGCCGTAGCCCATCACCTGTCGCTGAGCGCCGATCCACTGCGCGCGCCCCTGGTGATTGAAGTCCTGCGGCGCACTCGTTCGCGGCCGCAGGTCTCCGGTCTTGGTATCGATCAGCCACGACAGCGTGCCCTCGTTCGACGAGACGAGCAGCCGCTCGGGGCCGACGAAGCCAATGCGAGGTTGCGCGCTCTGGGTGACCTTCACCTCGAGCGGCGTGGGATCGGCATCGGAGGCGAGGTCGAAGCGGTCGACGATCCAGCCGTCGTTCTTGGCCCGGCCAACGACGGCGACCTCCGAGGCGTCGGGCGCCAACGCGATGGAGGTGTCTTCGATCGCGAACGTGGACCGGACGATGTGCGGGACACCGGACCGTGCCAGCGTGGGCGCTTCGTCCGTGCCGCCGAAGCTCAGCCGCTGGACCTCGACGCGAAAGTCTCCCGAACGCTCCATGCGAAGCAGCGCCAGCAGGTGCTTGCCGTCGGCGCTGACGCGCACCGAATACGGCTGAAACCGCTTCTCGTCGAAGGTGGTGAGCAGCGTGCCCTTGGGGTCGTAGACCCGGATCGAGCCGTCTTTCATCAGGACGATCGCCCGCTCCCCGCCGGGGGCGAGCGCGACGTGCTGGACCGGCTCGAACGGCGGCAAGGCGAAGCCCTCGCGCGAGGACCCGTCGGGACGCATCGAGATCAGCCGCGCCCCAGAGGACCCCTCGATACCGAAGACGAGATAGGCGTCGCCCCGCTTGGCCACCGCCATCGTGCGCACGCTCGTGAGCGGGACGGGCTGCGGCTCGGCGGAGCCATCGAGCGCGGTCCACAGCCGCACCCCACCGAGCGTGTCCCGAGAAGCAGCGCAGGTACCCGTCGGACACATTGCGACCGCGTCGATGTTGGCCGAGTGCGCAACGCCGGGGAACTCGGCACGCGGCAGGTCGAGACCCACGGGCTTCGTGGGCTCCTCGGCCTCGCTCTCCGCGATGGGTGCGGGCGCAGGCATGGCCGTGCCGCCGTCGTTCTTCGGGCCGCAGGCCACGGCCGCGATCAGGCACGCCGCAGCCCAGACGCAAAGCGGTCGCATCATTCGCATGGCTGGAGTGTAGGCCGAGTTGGCTACAGGCTCTCCATGTAGGCGACCAGGTCACTCACCTGGCCCTCGGAGAGCTTCGACGTACGACCCATCCCGTGAATGCTGCCCTTACCCCGCAAAAGCGACTGCAGGGTGGGCGCACTGCCATCGTGGTAGTAGGGCGCGCTGTTGGCCAAGCCGACGAGCGAAGGCGTGTCGACGGCGGGAAGATCGGGAGCGATCTGATGCAGAGACCGGTCGGTCAGCAGCGGGCCGCTGTGGCATTCAGCACAGCCGGTGGCGTCGCTCTCGAACAACTTCTTCCCGCGCGCCACCGCGACCTTCTCCTCGGGCTGCGGCGTACGGGGCTCCGGGACGGACTCGAGAAACGCAGCGACGTCTCGGATCTCCTGCTTGTTCAGGCCCGTTCCGCCCAGTCGCGACACCGTATTCGTGACGCTCGCGCTCAGGTCGGCATCCGTGCCATCCCACTTGAACGGAGCCGACCCCTTCATGCGCCCGCTGAGAAACGGGGTCTGCAGGACGTTGCCTTCGAGGAACCAGGTGAGTCCGTCCGCGCGCGCCTCGGCGTGGCAGCTGGTACAGGCCATGGCGCCTCCGGTCGAGATGCGCGGGCTGTTTCCGCGGCGGAAGATCGCCTGGCCGCGCTGGGCCGAGGCCGAAAGGTGGCTCTTGGCGAGCTCGTCGCTCTGGGCGTCGGAGACCTGGCTGCCGCTTCTGGCAGTCATGCGGTGCGTGCTGCGAGAGAGGCTGCAGAAGACGACGAGTTCGTCGGACCCGGCGTCGAAGGCGATGCCATCGGCGCCACAGGCCCGGCCTGAGGGCACCGGGGCCTTCCACGCCATGTGGACCCCCGCCTGCGAGACGTCGGCAACCGCGAGCACATCGTCGGAGCCGTAGCCGACGACGAAGAGCGTGTCCGAAGCGGCATCGTACGTGGCGGCGCGCGGCTGGTGAACGCTGGTGGTCGCGAACGCGGTATCGACCGAGGACTTCGTGCCCTGGTCGGGCATGCCGAGGAACGCGAGGCGATGGGTGATGGGCGCTGCGAAGTTCCCCCCGCCGCCATAGCCGCCTCCACCTTCGCCCGCGCCGAACTCGTTGGATGCGTGGGGCGTACTCAGCTGGTGCGGCACCACGGCCACGCCGTTGCCGGCGTACACGGCCGCGAAGGCGTTGCGCGCGAAGCTGCGGCCCTGGTCGTCGGAGGTCTTCGGCAGCCCGGTCGGGTTGATGGTGCTCGAGGGCGCCGCGGGGTCCATCGAGACGTAGTCGATCCGCGGGTCGTCACCCAGCGCGACCCGTCCGACGACGCCCGTGGTGAGGAAGGTGACCAGCGCTTCCTTGCCGTTGGGCGAGATGGCGACGCCGCGCGGCTCGGGGCCCACGGTCAGGGACCACGCCTCGAAGCCGGTGGACAGGTCGAACGCGGTGAGCGACTTGTCGGCGACGGTGGTGACGAGCAGGGTCCCGCGGTCCGGGCTGAGGGCCACGCCGAAGGGTTCGGCTTGGGTGCGCAGCGCGTCAACCTCGGTCAGGCCGTCGGCGATGTCGACGACGACCACCCGGTCGTGCTTTCGGTCGGTGACGTACGCGCGGTTGGCCGCATCGTCCACCACCACCTGCGCCGCGCCGACCCCCAACGTCAGCGAAGCGAGCTTGGTGCCCGCGCGATCGGTGCGAATGAGGGTGCCGCTGTCGGCATCGACCACCAGCACGTCGGTCCCCACCATCGCGACGCTGCTGCCGTGTAGGCCTGCGGGCTGCGTCGAGACGGGCGCTTTCGCGCCACCCACGGGCTGTCCGTCGAGCGCGAAGTCGGGCGCGGGCATGAAGCCGCCGCCGTGGAAGAACTGCGGCTCCTCGATGATATCCATCGCGTGGATGGAGCCGATCTGCTTCTGCGAGGCGATCTGCTTGACGGGCACGCTCTTGCTGCGCGCCTGCGCCCCGGCTGCGACACCACACAGGGCGAGAGAACTCAGAGCCAGGACGATTCGCGAGGTGCTGCGCATGGGGTGCCTATGGGACGTGCGATGGGGCGTTTTGTTCCACCGAAAATCGCCTGCGGTGCAAGGGCGGATACACGCCGGTTACAAAGCGATTCTTGGGGGTCGTTCCCCGAACGCCCGTCGCCGCAAAACGATTTCAGCCGTGGGCGACTTTTTCGCCTGACCGACGCAGCGATGCCCGCGACGGCCGGACGGGCCATACGCGGGCATCGGGACCCAGGTTCAAGATGGGTCCACCCTGGGTCCAAGCTGGGCGAATCAGGGCGCTTCGACGCCGCGCTGGGTTGCGATGTGCGTCGCAACGGCCGCAGCTGCTGGCCCGCCCCAGAGGATGTTGCCGCGGAAGCCGAGGAAGAACGCGCCTCCCGCGGAGGTTCGAAACGGCTCCGGGATGTCCTCTCGTGCGAGCGGGCTGTCGTACTGGCCGCCGAGCACGATCGCGCCGAAGCCACCCAGGCCGAAGCCGACGTCCGCGGTGAAGCCAACAGGCCCGCGTGTCATCTTCCATCCCGGTTGTTCGAGGCCACGATCGACGCGCTCCCGCTCGCCGAGCTTGAAGCTGAGCGCACTCGAGAACTCGATGGTTGGCGCCCACCGCCCACGGCCGAGCCAGTAGCGGAACGCCATACCGACATTGCCCCACGTGCTGCCGGAGTCGCTGAAGATCAGGCCGCCCTTGGGGCCCATCGTCATCCGCGTGAACTTGGAGCGACCGCGGATGTCGGTGATGACCGGCAGGTTCATCCAGAAGTCGTACTGGGCGCGACCGCTGCTCCACCGCGGGTTCTCGCCCGTGCCGGAGACGTCTCCCTGACGACCGCGCAGCGTGTACGCGGCGAGTGCGTTGACCTCGAACGATCGCCCGCAGGTCGGGTCGGCGATGAGGCAGTTCCACCGCGCCTGATCGGTGCGGTCGGGTGCCTGAGTCTTGATGTCGTGGCGCTCACGCAGGGCCTGGCTGTCGGCATCGGTGTAGTACGGCGGGCCGCCGTCACCGCTCGCGACCGTGAACCGCTCGGTCTCGGTCGGGTCGGTCGGCTGTGATGCCGGCGACGCTGGAGCGACCGCAACCTCAGGCTGGGGTGCAGGCTCGGGCGTCGGTTCCGGGGTCGGCTCGGCCGCCTCTGCGGGCGCGGGGCCTTCGGCCGCAGCAGGGCCCGAGGGCTCCGCCTCGGAGAGCTCGGCCGGCGCATCGGCGGGTGCGGGTGGCTCCGCATCTCGCTTTGCAGCCGGGCGCTGAATGACGGGCTCCGATGCGGGTGCATCGACAGCCGGCTGAGCCGTGGTGAGGGCAACGAGCAACGCAGCAGAGATCACAGCGCACCTCCAGCGGCCAGGCCTGCGATGGCCATGGCGATGATCGGACCCGCCGCGATGCCGTGCCCGCGGAAGCCCATGACCACGCGAGTGTCGCGGTCGAGGAAGTCACCGCTGAGGAACAAGCCTCCCCAGCCGCCGAAGCCCATTGCGAGCTCGGCGTGGCTGCCCCACAGCTTCACGCCGCTGGTAAGCACGTCGCTGCGTGCTGCCCCGAGCGTGAAATCCAGATGCGGCGCGTGGTTGCGCTTCGAGAGCCACAGCTGGTTGACGAGGCCGATCCGCAACACGGTCGTGTCGTCGGTCGAGTCGAGCTCTTGATCGAGCGCGTCTCCCTTCACGGTGAGCGAACCCGTGCCGCGAGACCAGCTCGCCACCGGGCCCACGCCCCACGCGTGCCAGGGCTTGCCGCGCAGCATGCCGGGACGAATGGTGGCGCCCCAGCGGAAGGTGAACTGCGCGTAGGGCACGTCGGGCCCCTCGTCGCTGGCCGGCGCGCGCATGCCGAAGCCGATATCGGCGGACAGCAGCAGCGACGCCTTGCAGTAGGTCCCCTCGACGAAGCAGAAGGCCCCCTTGCCGACGCTGAGCCTGGGGAGCTGGTCGGGGCGCGGCTGCGTCACGAACTCGATGTCGCTCGCGGGCTCGCCTTCGAAGAACGGGCCGTAGACGCCGGCCCCTTCCTCGTCGGCCGTGGTGAGCTCGGCGTCGTCGACCTCGGCCGGCTCCATCGCCAGCGAGGCCGCGAGGAGCGGCGAAAACACGGTAGCTAGAAGAGATACGGGCACGAGTCCGACTCGGGGTTCGAGGGTACACCAGCCTACGGCGGGGTCGCGGGCGGAAGCAGCGCCCGTGGGACGCTTTCCCCCATGCTCGCCCAACGGCTCTGCGGGCCCGTCCTTACGCTCGCGGAGGCCGCGCCCGCCCGAGAAAGCGGGGGTTCAGCCGTCGGCCTGCCCGCCGGGCACCCGATCGAGGTGCGGAACGAAGGGGATCAGCAGCATCGACGGGAGCGTCGCCAGGAACGTGAACCCGAAGTACGGCGCGTAGCCCAGGGCCTCGGCGAGGAAGCCGCTGCTCACCCCGGCGAGGGTGAAGCCCACGCTCATCAGCGCCGTGACGATGGCCATGTGGGCGGCGCGATGACTCGGGGCGCAGCAGCGCATGATGTAGACCATGAAGACCGCGGTGCCGAGACCGGCCCCGACGTTCTCGGCCACGATGACGGCCCCGAGCGTGGTGATGGAGGTCTGCGCCGGGTCGCCGGCCGCGACCACCATGTACAGCAGGTTGAGCACGTTCTGCGCGAGGACGAACGGCCAGATCCATCGGCGCAGCCCGTGCCGCGCGATCAGAATCCCGCCGAGCACCGACGCGACGATGCTGGCCGCGACCCCGACCGTCGCCGTGAGCAGGCCGTACTCCGCCTCGCTCATCTTCACGGCCTTGAGCAGGAACGGCGTGCGCATCTTGAGCAGGAACGACTCGCCGAGCCGGAACGTCAGCACGAAGGCGAGCGCGCGACCGATGTTGGGCTGGTCGAGAAAGGTGACGTAGGCCCGGGCGAAATCCGAGTCGCTCGCGGCGATCCGGCGGCGGATCATCGGCAAGAACGCGAACGTCACGACCAGCGCCGCCAGCAGCGTCAGGCCGATCCACCCCGAGGTCGAGATCTTCGCGGTGAAGGGGAGCGTCTCGGCCAGCCCATCGCCAACGGCCGACAGCGCCGAGCCGAGCGTGCCGCTGTGGCGCTCGAACGCGACGAGCCCGGTCACGGCGGCGATGAGCACCAGGGCGCGCGGTCGGAGCAGCGTACGACCCAGGGCGGCCGCGGGCTTTTTGCGCGCCTCGGGCCGGGGCAGCAACCGCGCGTGCGCGACTGCGAGGCCGGCCAGCACCACCGCGACGACACACCAGGCGACCGGTCAGCTCGCGGCGCCCGCAAGCATCAAGAAGCCTCCGAAGCCGGCGAGCATCGCCACGCGGTAGCCCGTGACGCGCAGGCCGACGTAGCGGGACTGCCCCGCTTCATCGAGGGCTTCGAGGTAGTAGCCGTCGACCGCGATGTCGTGCGTGGCCGAGACGATCGCGATCAACACGAACACGACGGAGGCCACGGCCAGCACCGCGTCGGTTTGCATCGCGAACGCCAGCAGCAGCACCAGCACCGCGAGCACGGCCTCACAGACCCAAAGCCAGCGACGCTTCGTCTCGTACGCGTCGAGCAGCGGACCCCAGAGAAACTTCAGGTTCCACGGCAGGTGGAACAGCGAGGTGAGGCCGATGGCGCTGAGACTCGCCCCCATCAGCGTGAACATCGCGTCGGCGACGTTGTTCACCAGCGCGTACGGCAGGCCCTCGGCGAAGTAGGTAGACGACACCCACGCGCTCTCTTTGCCCCACGCCGCGCCGTCGTCGGACGTGCCGGGGCTGGGCGGTGCTGGCATGGGGGCGTCGGCGCTCACGGGGGACTCCTGAACGATTCTCCCCGTATATAAAGTTCAGGCCGGGCGCGCGAAGAAAGGGCCAATCGGGCCTGCGCGACGGCCCAACGACGCGCTCACCGCGTGGGAACACGCCGGCGGCGGGTCGCGACCACGCCCCCGAGCAGGCCGAGGAGCGCCAGCAGGACCCACCAGCGTGAGCTGCGGTGCGGCGTGGACACGGGGACGTACGCGCCGTCGCCCAGCACCACGACGCCCGCCCAGACGCTGGGGTCGACCCCGGCCGCATCCAAATCTCGGCGCACGGTCGCCACGGCCTCGGCCACCGTGCGCCCCTGCCCCAGCGCGGCATAGAGGCGGCGAAAGAACAGCGACGCGGCCTCGTCTTCGAGCGGCCACAAGGATGCAACGACGGTCCGCGCCCCGCCGCGGAAGAGCGCATGCGCGAGCCCCATCGGGCCCTCGTCTCCGAGGATGGGTCCCGATGCGCTCCGGCATGCCGCAAGCACGACCAGACTACCCTGCAGCTCGAGCGCCGCGAGCTCAGGGGGACGAAGCGCACCGTCGAGGCCCGGCGCACCGCTGGCGAGCATCACCGCGGCGCGGTCCGGATGCTCCTCGTCGAGGACGGCATGGGCTCCGACGTGGATGATCGAGAACGGCTGCAGATCCGCCGACCGCACGAACGCCTCCGAGGCCCCCGCGCCGGTTCGGACCGTCGTCGGCAACACCGCCGCGAGCGCGTCTCCTTCGGCGCGCGCATGTTCGAGTCGAGGCAAGGTGACGTCGGCGGCACGCGGGTCGACGACGGCGAGCGCCTCGGCCTGCGACGTCGTCGGCTGCGTCCGTAGCGCGTGCCACACCGAAAGAGACGGGGCCCGCGAGAGCGAGAAGCGATGCCCGAGTTCCCTCCCGTCGGGCTGCTGCAGCGCGGCGAACGGGAGCCGGTGCAGCGGACCGTCGGGGATGATGACGAGGTCCGTCGTCTCGTCTCCCACCGCGTCCACGACGTTGGACAGCACGTCCGCATACAAGCGCGCCCCCAAGGACGCGCGAACCTCCGGTTCCGAGACTGCCCCCGCAAACAGGGCCACGCGCGGCTCGAGTTCGGACGCACTCGGCAGCGGCCACGTCCGGACGCTCGTGGGGGTGATCAGGACGACCCACGCCCACGCCGGCACGGCTTCCCATCGCGCTTTGTGGGGTTTGCGGGGGAACTGGAAGGAGACGATGGCCTGCCCGGGCTCGAGCGCCGACTGCAGCGCGCGCACGGAGCTCGTCGCCCGCTCACCGGTGATGGCCGCATTCGCGTCCAAGAGTCGAGTCTCGTCGTCTTCGAGTGCCGCCAGCTCGCGCAGCGCTGCCGCCCTCGACGCGTCGAGGATGTCGGGGCCCCGCAAGCGGGTCTGCAGCGAACGGATCTTTGCGAGGACGCGCTCGAGCTCGGCGCCTCGTCGCACCCTGTCCCGGACCTTGGCGCGCTCCAGCGCGTCGGCAATCGTGCGCGCACGGAGTCGCTCGACCACGCGCAGCGCTTGTTCGATCCGTACCTCGCTCGGGCCGGCGCCGGGATCACCGATCAGCCAGCTGACGACTTCATCGTAGTAGGTCGCGACGGCCGAGAGCCACCGTGCCCGACCGACCGGATCCACCTGTCGCAGACCGACCCGTTCGAACGCTTCGAAGGCGTCCTCCGCCGCGACGAGGCCGGCGGCTGCGTCTCCTCGCCGAAAGCTCGCGCGCGCCGCGAGCAGCTGGGCGTATGCCGAGGAGCGGCCCGAACGCCGCGCGAGTTCGCCGGCCTCGACGAGACGCTCCGGCGCATCGTCCAAGAGACCGAGCCCGTGCCGCGCACTTCGCTGGGCGTCGCTTGCCGTGAGTTCTTCAGCCGCGGCCAAGCACTCGACGTAGGCACCGCGCGCAGCCTCCTCTGAGACCGCAAGGTCCCCCTTCAAGCACAAGTACCCCGCATTGGCGTAGGGATTCGAGGCGAGCGCGCTGGCGTCGATCGCTTCGAGCGCTGCCGCGAGCGACTCCAGACCAGCGTGCTGCAGTCCGGGGGATTCGAGGAGCAGCGCAATCCGGCGTACCTGCGTCGAGACCGAGAGAAACGTGTCCTCGTTCTGCTCCGCAAGTTCGAGCAGCGTCTCCAGTCGGGCCAGAGAAACCTCGGGTCGGTCGCGAACCTGCTCGAAGTCCGCCTCGACCGAAAGCACGTACTTTTGAAGCTCGTACGGCCCGTCGGGGAACGTCACCGCCCGCGCCTCGCTCAAGTCCTCGGACACCGCGTCGAGCGATCCTCCGTATCGCAGCATTAGGCGCGCCTGCTGAACCCGCACCTGCGCGAGCAGCCAGGGCTGCTCGTGTCGCGCCGCAAAGGTCCCCGCCGCCTCGAGCTCGGCCGCGATCGCGTGCTCATCCTCAGCGTCGAATGAGAAGGCAAACGCGATCCGAGAGAGCGTCGCCGACTCCCAGTCCTCGGCTGCGGCGAACTCCTCCGAGGCCGCGCGATACAGCGGAGGGGCGCCGTCCAAGCCGGCGTCGAGCAGAAGATCCGCAAGGATGTACCGAGCCCACGTCCGCGACGGCTCGGATTCGACCAGCGCGCGTGTGTGGGCCAACGCGCCGTCGTAGTCGCCGGTTTTTCGCGCGTAGACGTAGATGCAGGTGTAGCCGCGCCAGTGCGCCGGGTCTTGGGCGCGTCGCGCTGCGCATGCCTCGAGCGTCGGTGCCTGCGGCGCGACGAATCCAAGCACGGAGGTGAACGCAAAGGCCGCGACGTTCATGGCTCGACCGTCGTGGAGAAGGTGCGGGAGGACCCCTGCCCTTCGGCGCATGCGAAATCGACCTGCCAGACGATTCGGCCGGCCTGCGGGAGCCGGTCCGCCGGGATCGTGGTCTGCGACACGTCGAGGCCTTGCTGCTGCAGGACGAGGTCGCCCTCGATCGTGGACGCGCGCACGTCGTAGCGGCACTCGGTCCCCGCGGGGGCCCAGCGCAGCAGGAACCGATCGCGGGGAAGCGTTCGGCCGTCGAGGGACGAGTCGAGGTCGTCGACGCTTGGCGCCCGGAGCGTGCCTGCATCGGGCAGCTCCACCGAAGGCGGCCGCGTGAAGAGCACGAGAAGGGCTGCCGCAGCGGCGCTGACCGAGACGAGCGTGATGAGGAGTCCTCGACGCTCCGTAGCGTCCTCGGTCGACGCGAGTTCGACCGCTGCGAGCTCCCGCTGCACCTCGACGTACAGCCGCAGCGCTTCGTGCCCATGCGGGTCGTTCAACGCCGAGACGATGCGCTCACGCGCTTGCGCATCGGCACCATCCCCAAGCGAATCCCACAGTTCCGCCGCATCGAAGTTCGGCTCGGGCGCGCACGCGTCTTCGTGAGCCATCAACGCCGCACGCCACCGCATCCGCTCCGCCTCGTCACTCACGGTTGCACCCCCTTGCCCGACAAACATCGCCGCATGTCGGCGAGCCCGCGATAGACCGCGTTGTCGGCCTGCTTCTGGGACCACCCGGCCGTGCGAGCGATCTCCGGCACCCGACTGCCCTGCAGGTAGAGTGAGACGGCGAGGTTTCGGGTTTGCGCGAGCGCGTGGAGGCAGGCCTTGATCGCCCGACCCAGGTCACGCGCCACCGCGTTCGATTCGGGGTCGAGCCGCTCGCTTCCCAGCGACGCCGACTCGAGGGAATCGGTCTGGTCGAGCCGACGGCGGCGCTGGTATCGGATCTCGTCGACCAGGCTGGAGTAGGCGATCTTGTGGACGTAGCTCGCCGGGAGCGTGTCCACGGGCCGACGCTCGGCCTTCTTGACCAGCCGCAGCAGTGCGCCCTGCACCACGTCCTCTTTTCGAGACGCGAGCCACGGAGGACACGCGCGAGCGACCGCGCGCTCCAGCACGACGCGGAGCTTTCGATACACCGCGTCGTCGAGCGACGAACGGGCCGCCCGTTCCACGGCCTGGGTCTATCGGCGGGTCCGGAACGTGTCAAGACGACCACGCCTCACTCCAACTCGATCGGCGGCAGCCCTTCGAGCGTCTCATCGTTGCCGAAGTAGTCGACGCCGGGCTGCGCGATCTGGCCGCCCGTGTTGGCGCCCCAGCACAGCACCTCACCGGCATCGACGAGCGCGCAGCTGAACGAGTTGCCGGTTTCGACGGCGTGAACCTGCCCGACGCTCAGCGGAAGCACCGGCTGAGAGCTGGGGAGTTCATCGTCGCCGACGTCGTTGCTCGCGTTGCCATAGCCGAGCCTGCCCAGCCCAGCATCGCCCCAGCACCGCACGTCCCCGGACTCCAAGAGTGCGCACGCGTGACCGCCTCCCACGGCAAGGTCGGCCACTGCGCCCCCCAGCGAAAGGGGCGCACCATCCGCCGCGGTCGTGACGGGATCCACGTGGCCCAGCCCGAGTTCCCCCAGCGTGTTTCGACCCCAACACTTCACGACGCCGGTCTCCAAACGTACGCAGGTGTGCCGCAGGCCGGTTTGCACCTCGACCGCCGGGGCGTCGAACGTCAGCGCTGGAACCGACGAAGGGTCTTCATCGTCACCGACCACGTCCGTATTCCCCAACCCCAGCGCGCCGAGCTCGTTGAAGCCCCAACACCGCACGGTGCCGTCCTCGAGCACCGCACATGCATGATCGCCGTGGCCGTCGATCGAAACCGCGGTGCCGCCGAGATCGATCGGGCCGACGAACGCAGGCGGCTCGTTGTCCCCGATGGCGAACACGTCGGTCCCGTAGCCACAGGTGCCGAAGCCCGCGTTTTGCCCGAAGCAGCGGACCGTCCCGTCGTCGAGCAGCACGAACGTGGTCCACGACGTCGCCGTGACGGCAACGGCGACCCCGCCGACGTTCGTGTCATCGAGAAACTCCGGGACCTCGTCGGGCTCGTCGCCGATGTCTTCGCCAAGCGTGTACGTGGGCGCAGGGATGCCGAGTTGCCCCCGGTTGTTGAAGCCCCAACACCGCACCGCGCCCCCTTCGAGCACGACGCAGGTGTGCTCGCGCCCGCAGGCGACGTCGATGACGCTCGCACCAATGGGGACGTCACCGACCTCTGCCGGCGTCTCATCGTCTCCGACGGCCTCCAGGTTGCCATAGCCGAGCTGTCCGTGGGTGTTGTTGCCCCAGCAGCGAAGCCGGCCGTCGTGAAAGCGTGCGCAGGAGTGTTGATCCCCGGAGGCGATCTCGGCGACGCCAGTCGAGACGCTGCAGTCCGCTTCGCATCCGTCCTGGGCCGTTCGATTCCCGTCATCGCACGCTTCGCTGCCCTCCACGAGGCCGTTCCCGCAGTTCGCCGCCGCGCAAACGCCTTCGAGGCAGATGCCCTCGGTGCATTCGCCATCGGCACAGGAGCACCCGAGCGTCCCCTCGAGACATCCTCCAGTCGACGTCTCGGCGCCGTCCGACGACGAATGCCCGGACGACGTCCCCGTCACTTCGATGCCCCCCGACGAGGTCGAGGAGGACGAAGCCGGCTCCGGTTCGCCGGTGTCGTCTGCGTCGGCGACCCCGGACGACGAGGGCGTCTCACCCGACGCGACGCCCGTGGAGGCCACGCCCGCGGTGGTCGAGCCCATCGGGTCGTCTTCGGGTACGGCGGGGACCTCAGAGAAACAGCCGGCGATCGCCAAGCCCAGCGACGCGACACACAGACGACGGATCAGGAGCATCACCGAAACGACGTCAGCGCCTGCCCAACTCCCTCACCCGCGCGGTGATTTTTCTTCGGGATGTCTCGAACCCATCGAAGTTGCGGCACTTTCAGCCCCGCCAGCCGAAGAAGTGGGTCCAGGCGAGCACCGCGCTGAGTCCCGCGACCGCCACGATGGCCACACGGACCGCGCGGCGCTCCTCGGCCCAGGTCCACAGACCACCGAGCCCAACGCCGAGAACCGCAGTGATGGGAACGAGGTAGCGGTGGTCCTCGCCGGCCCCGCCCGTCGGCGTGCGGTGGAAGCACAGCAGCACCACCCACGGCAGCAGCGCAAGCGCCAGCCTGCGCTCTCGGGCCAGCCCGACCCCGGCCACCAGCATGATGGGTGCGATCACCAGCGCGCCGGCGCCGTCCCCCGCCCCCCACAGCGTCCATGCACCGGCCAGCGGGTTGCCCGAAAACGTCGCGGCGCGTGACGTCGCGAACTCGAACGTTGCGTGGTGGTCGTAGCCGATGGAGAACGGCGAGCCGAACGCGGCGTTGTGATACGCAGCGGTTGCCAGCACCAGCGGCAGCGTCGCCACCGCGACCCGCCACGCCTGACGCCACGGACCGACGAGCAGGACCATGGGCACCACCGCGACCAACAGCGCGTAGTCGGCACTGACCGCCCAGGCGCCCGCGAGTCCAGCGACGAGCGCACCCGTCCAGCGCTCGCGCGGGGTCGTCGCGTCGCGCAGCATCTCCAGACCCCACAAGCACCACACCAGCATCGCACCGGCGGTGACGTGACTGAACAGCATGGTCGCGTACGGACCCCATAGCGTGGCCGCGCCAATGCTCACCACGGCCACACACTGGCCCGCGGGGTCGACACCACGCCGACGCAGCAGCGCGAGCAGCCCCGCAAGTCCCAGGGCGCCCATCAGGCCCGCGTGGATCCCCACGAACAGCGCCGTACCCTGCAGGAAAATCAGGTTGGGTGAGCGCGCCTTCGTCTCGAGCCGTCGCTTGCCATAGGTGGCAATGAAGCGGTCGGTCGCTGGGCGTACGACCACCAGCGCGTCGAGGTCGCTGGTGTCGGCACCGGCCTTGAGCTGCCGGACGGTTTCCTGGCCCCACCCTTCGTCGAGTTGGCTCCCCAGCCACAACGCAGGGAGCGCGGCAAAGGCCGTTCCTGGCGGGCGATCGGAGTAGTCCTGCCCGTCCCGGACCGCGCGGTCGACCCACAGCGTCAGCCCGATCTCCGGGGTGATCGAGGGTTCGTGACGCAGCACGAGCGCCCGGCCCAGCGCGACGTGAGACCCGTCGTTGCTGCTGACGAGGCCGACCGACTGCGTCGCGTAGAACAGCCCGAACAGGGCGATGAGCACGCCAAGCAGTCGCTGCATCCGTGTGGATGCGTCCTCGGGGGTGCTCACGCGCGCCGATCGTACGGCACC
Source organism: Myxococcota bacterium (assembly GCA_039024335.1). Taxonomy (GTDB): domain Bacteria; phylum Myxococcota_A; class Polyangia; order Nannocystales; family Nannocystaceae; genus CAJXVA01. The sequence goes on along the minus strand of JBCCQM010000010.1, from coordinate 59,808 downwards.
CACGCGCCCAGGGCTATCGCGGTTGCACGAAGGCCCCGCAGGTGGGGCAGACCGGCCGCGCGTTGGTCCAGGCGAGCGCCGGGCCAATCCCCAGCAGATACAGCATCGTCAGCGGAATCATCACAATGAAGTCCGAGGCGATGATCGGCACCAGCGGCACGAATGGGATCGGCAGTACGAAGTAGATCTTGGCCAGCCGGCGCAGCCGCGGGTTTGGGTACTCGCCCGCGACGTCGGCTTCACAGCGTCGGCACCGATGGTTCCCCACGTCTTCATCATACCGCGCCTGACGAACGTGCAAGCGCGGGCGCGGCTCAGGCTGCTTCGAGCTTGCTCTGCGAGGGTTTGCCGGTCTCGAGGAACACCTTGAGGTCGTCACAGACCTCGTCGCACAGCTTGTTCATCTGCCGCTTCAGCATCCACCCCATCAAGAACCCGGCCAGCGGCTTGAGCTCGGTGCGAATCTTGAACGAGATGCGCGTCTGCTCCGCGCCCGCCGCTTCGAGAGACCACCGGTTCCCCATGTGCGTGGCAAAGCTGGGCGCCCCTTCGATGACTTCGTAGGCAAAGGTGCGGGTCTGCGCGTCGAACGTGCCCAGCCGCTCGGTGATGGTCCCAAAGCCGGGCACTTCGCACTGCCGGTCTGCCACGCCCGCGGGCCCCACCCCGGCGAGCCGACGCGAGACCTTGATGCCCGAAGACCAGGCAGCCACGTCGTGGAAGTTGTCCCCGAGGACCGCCCAGGCGCGGTCGACGGAGACGTTGGCGATGAAGCTGCGTTCGATTTCCATGGCGACCACCGTGACCACGGGACGCGGCGGCAACAATGCAGCCCCACGCACGTCGACCTTGCGCGAGCGCAACCTCAGCGCGTGTCGCCACGCATCGGGATGGGCTCGTGCAGGGGCGTCCGACCCATGATCAGGTCTTCGTCCTGCTCGACCAGCTCTGTGACCAGGTTCATCATCGCGCGGACGCGGGCGGCCCGACGCAGCTGCTCGTGGGTGAGCACCCACAGGTACAGTCCCCCTTCGAAGTAGCTGCCCAAGCGCACCAGCGCGGGGTTGCGGTCGCCGACCATGCACGGGAGCACGGAGATTCCCAAGCCGTCTTCGAGACAGCGCGTCAGGGTGCCCATCGCGTTGACCCGCAGGCGAATGCTCGCGCCCAACGCGTAGCGCTCCACGACCGAGTCGGTCGAGAATGAAAACGGCTCGTCCCAGCTGATCCAGTCGAAGTCCGCGTAGCCCGGCTCCGGCGTCTTTGCGCGCACCTGGTCGATCAGCGCCCGCGACCCGTACACGGCGTAGAAGACCTCGGCGAGCCGGCGGCCCACGAGCTGCTCGGGCGGTGCGGTCGAGAATCGAATCGCGACGTCGGCCTCCCGGCGAGAAAGGTCCACGGGCAGCGCCGAGGAGGTCAACGAAAGCGAGATTCCCGGATGCTCGCGGTGGAACGTGGCGAACGCGTCCCGCCACAGCTCGAGCACGAGGTCCATCGTGCTGATGCGCAGCGAACCCCGCAGGGCGCGGTCGAGCCCGTGAATCTCAGCGTCGAGCCGCAGCACGCTCTCCTCGACCTGCTGTGCGGCTCGGACCGCGGCCGCGCCGGCATCCGTCGGCACCATGCCCGTCGCCCGGCGCTCGAACAGGGTCACACCGAGCTGTTCTTCGAGCGCCTGTAGGCGACGCGTCACGGTGGTCGCGTTGACGTCCAGCTCCCGCGCTGCGCCGGAGGCCGTGCCGGCCCGAGAAAGCGCGAGTACGAACCTCAGGTCGTCCCAGGCGAGCATCCAAGCGTCAGGATCGCAGACCGATCACCATCCGCGGAGCCGGTTGGGCTGCGCGAGCGCAACGAGACATTGCGTGGCTGCACAGCCGGATCCAGGCGGCAGGAGCGCGACACTCAGGGACAGTTTTAGCAAAGACCGCGATCCGTCCGTCTACACCCCACGGAGACGATTTCGCGCAAAATTGGCCAAAAACAGGTGGACGTGCAGAGCACCTCTTCGCACCTTATCGCACATGGGGAAGCAAGGGATTCTGCTGCTCGGCCTCGTCGCCATCGCCGCCTGTGACGCGCCCTCCGAGGCGTCCTCCGGCGACCCGTGCGCCGCCGCGCAAACCCACGTGGATGCCTGCGGCGTCGACGTGCAACTTCCGGACACCTGCGACGAAGCCGGCGCCGAAGCCATCCTCGATGCCGACTGCGAGTCGCTCACCGAGCCGGCCAAGGCCGACGGCTGCAACCCCTTCTTCTGGTGGACGTGCGTCGGTGGGGGCGGCAGCTCCGACGCCGACGAGCGCACCGGCGTGGCCGTGTCCGTCAAGGAATGCGGCGACTTCTTCGGGACCGTCGACTGCAGCGCCGAGCTGAGTGCAGGCAGCTGCATCGAAGTCGTCGTCGAGGACCGCAGCGGCAACGTCGTCGGCTCCGACCTCACCTCGGTCCACGGCAGCGCTGGCATCTACCCGCTTCCGCCGGGCGACTACGTCGTCAAGGTGCTCACCCGCGACGGTGACGTGACGCCGATGATCGACGGCGACCCGTTCTCGTCCGACGACACCGAGACCCCGGCACAGTTCGAGATCACGATCGAAGACGGCGACTACCCCGTGCTCGACGTGTTCACGAAGTACGGCACGGGCGAGGCGATGCTGCAGCGCTGCGCCGACGTCCGCGCCGAGATCGAAGGCAGCTGCGACGGCAGCGAAGCGCTCACGCCCGACGAGACCGAGTGGTCCTGGTTCTTCACCTTCGACCGGGTCGACACCGACGCACCGGAGCAGCTCGACATCAGCCGCGCGCTCGTGCGCTGGGTTCAGTCGATCGAGGCGCAGCGCAACTTCGCCTACGGCAGTGACCTCCCTGCGGGCACGTACGAGATGAACGTCCACCGGATGGACATCCCGAGCTGGCATCAAGAGCCCAACCCCGACTACGAAGACCTGCTCGAGCGCTACAGCGAGGGCGTCGTCCACACCGAGCGGTTCGAGGTTGCGCCCGACGACGCAACGACCGTGCTCGACCTTGGACGCATCGCGCTCGACCGCGAGTGCGACTGAGCCCCGGTTGCGAGAAGACCGGCCGCCTGCGCCCCGGAAGCGCCCGGCGAGCTGATATCGTCCCACGCACGTGGCGAAGGCGCGGGTCAGTGATGCGGAGGCTCGATTTGATGCGCTTCGGCGGCGGGTTGGGCTGATCGCCGCGCCCACGGCCTTCGTGGCGCTGCTGCTCGTGCCCATGCCCGGGCTCTCGGACCAGGCCCACGCGCTGGCCGCCATCTCGGCGATGACGGTGCTGCTGTGGGTGACCGAGGCCATCCCGCTGCCCGCCGCGGCGCTGCTGGGACCGGCGCTGGCCGCAGTCTTCGGCGTCGCCTCGCCCAAGGCCGCGCTCGCCGCGTTTGCCGACCCGCTGATCTTCTTGTTCATGGGCGGCTTCATGCTCGCCGCCGCACTCTCGCGGCACGGGTTCGATCGCCGCGCCGCGCTGTGGCTGATCGCCCGCCCCGTCGTCGCCGGCTCACCCGCCCGCGCGCTCATTGCGATTGCATCGATCTCGTTCGGGTTCTCGATGTGGATCAGCAACACCGCCACGACCGCGATGCTGATCCCGGTCGCGCTCGGGCTGCACCAAACCATGCTCGCGGTGGTGCCCAAGGACGACGCCACCGTCGATCGGCTGCACCGGTTCAGCGGCGGCATGTGCTTGGCCCTCGCGTACGCCGCGTCATTGGGTGGCTCTGCAACGCCGATCGGGACCGGACCCAACGTGATCGCGGTCGGCATGCTCGAGGCGAAGACCGGCGCGCGCATCGACTTCTTGCAGTGGATGTCGTTTGGCCTGCCCACCGCGGCCGCGATGACCACGCTCGTCGTCTGGGGCGCGCTGCGTCGCTTCCCGGCCCCGGTCAAGCGCGTCGAAGGCCTCATGGAAGAGGTGCGACGGCAGCTCGATGAGCTCGGCCCCCTCAAGAAGGCCGAGGGCCGCACGCTGATGGTGTTCGGGCTCGCGGTGCTGGGCTGGCTGACCCCGTCGCTCACCAAGGTCGCCTTCGGACCGACGCATGCGTACGCCGCATGGACGAAGTCGCATCTCGCCGAAGGCGTCGTCGCGCTCGTGTGCGCGTGCCTGCTGTTCTTCGTCCCCAGCGGCGGCAAGGCCGAAGAGAACGACGACCGTCTGCTCGCCTGGGAGGACGCTCAGAAGATGGATTGGGGCACGCTCTTTCTGCTGGGCGGCGGCCTCGCGCTTGGCCGCATGACGTTCGATACCGGGCTGGCCGAGGCGGTGGGACGCGGCATCCTCAGCGCCGCCGGCCCCATCGTCAGCACGCCGCTGGGCCTGACCGCCGCCGCAGTCCTGCTGGTCGTGTTCCTCACCGAGGTCACGAGCAACACCGCGACCACGAGCATGATGCTGCCGGTCCTCATCGGCATCGCGCAGGCCAGCGGCTTCGACGCCACCGCCACCGCCGTCGCCGTAACCCTCGCCGCGAGCTACGCCTTCATGCTGCCCGTCAGCACACCACCGAACGCGATGGCGTACGGCACGCGAATGGTCCGGCTCGACGCGATGGTGCGCTTCGGCATCCGATTGGACCTGCTCGGCTTCGTGGTCCTGATGGTGGCGGTCATCGCGATCCTCCCGTTCGCGCTCGGGTAACCAGACCGAACCGCCGGGATACAGCGCTGCATGCGGCGCTGCGCACTCGCCCTCCTCGTCCTCGCAACGGCCACCGTCGGCTGCAACGCCAACGAAGCCGACGCGCTACGCGATCAGATTCGCGACGACGATTACCGCAGCACGTACGCACGCGCGCCCGGCTGGGAGGAAGGGCGCTTGCCCGCGGCCGGCGGACCGCACGGCGGCTTCATCGACCTCTACGTCAACGACGTCATGCAGGAGGTCATCGACGCCGGAGACGCCGTCGAGCGCTGGCCGGAGGGCTCGATCATCGTCAAGGACGGCTGGTCCCGCATGGACGGCGGCGAGTTCGAATATCTCAGCGTGATGGAGCGGCGCGACGGCGGATGGTTCTGGGCCGAGTGGCGCGGCAACGGCCGCCTGATCTCCGCCGGCAAAAACGACAACACCTGCGTCGGATGCCACTCGGTCGGCGAAGACCAGGTGCGCGCGTTCGGGCTGCCTCCCTACGACGCGGAGTAGCCGGTCGGGTCCGGCGCCGGTTCATCCACTCAGGATGAGCCAAAATGAGACAGTAGCGGCGTCCTCTCCCAGTGCTCCGCCACAGCGCGACGCATCGACTCCGGTGCCAAGTGTTCAACTTGGTCCCAGGTACGGAGCGCCTCGGTAGTCCCTTCGTCGAAGGTATCCAATAGAGTCGCGTCACCGCTATCAACACAGAACTTCTTGAGGTGCTCTCGCCCAAGCTCTTCAAAGAACGACACACCACCAATACCGAGAGCAAGTTCGCCCCCCTTTTCATCAGTGACGCCTGCCAAAGAGACCGTTGAAACCTGATCGTAGACAGGGCTCAACGTGGGGCGCGCAGCATCTCGCCACCATTGAAACGACCAATTTTTCAGGTGAGCATCAGTATTCCCTGAAGCAACGACAAAGGCCAACCGCCGCACGAACTCGTGCAGAGATCGTTCCCCACATAAGTCTCGAACAAGTCGACTCACTCCGGAATAGTCAACTCGCCCACGAAGACCGCCGTAGATATCGAAAGGACCTTCTCCAAGTGCTTGCGCGAAGTCCTCTTGATGCACACGCTGCCCGTCGACCCGGTCGAACCGTTTCACAGCGAAAGCAGAGGTCGCAGCTTGCGCGAAGTCGCGAGGTAGCGAAGGAAGTATGGAGATGTCCACGAGCTCGCACTGCGGAACTTCGAGTCCAACGCAGCGAGCCCATTCCATCGTCGCGTTCTCGATCTGAGGGAGTTCCACGAGGCTCTCCGAGTCTAGAGCCATTTTGACGTACCAATCTCCGTCGACATTTCTCTTCGCAGGGAAGATGAATTTCTGATCCTGCCACAGCAACGAAAGCTTCGGCTGCATCCCTGGAACAGAGAACAGAAAAGGGCCGAGCTCCAACTCAGCAGCCTCGAACTCGATATCCCGACCGTCGACGACGACCGCGCCCGGGAGATCGTGCCCCAGCAGCGACAACAAAGAAGCACTATCTTGCTCCGACACGTTGGCCATCGCACAGACTCGGCGCCTCAAAGGAGAGCGAAAGGGAGGGAGGAGATGCTCAAACCAACTCGGAAGACGCACCTCGGATCCGAACCGTTCACCATCCCTCAGGAACGCAGCGCCGAGCCGGGGCATCATGTCGCCAGATGTCCACGATCCATGAGGCGAAAAAGAGAGAAGCCCTCGAGCCCCGACACCGATGACTCCAACCTGAGTACCGTACAACCAGACGGCTAGCTCTGCGGATTTCAGCATTGTCAGGTACTCGCCTTTCGGTAGTATGAGAGAGGACGTACTATTGGCTGTCCGAATCCGCACTTCTTGCGAACAAAATCAAGGACAACCCGCTCAACATCTCGGGCGCGAAGCTCCCAGAACTTCTCGCGTTTCCCATCTCGAAGCGCGCAAAAAGCCTCACCAGAAATTACGTGTGACTGAAGAATCTCGCCGCGGTCAACGCCATTCCACGCGACCACCTGTTTCTGAGTGGTCGATCCCGACTCGAGCAAGATCCGGTTCGCGACAGTCGATACCATGTTGCCATCCCCCTTTGACTTTGCAAACACACGTTTCGCGATACTCTCACCAGAAACGACTGCTCTGAGCGACAAAATTCCGAACTCATCACGCGGGTTCTTGTCAAGCAGCGCGAGCATCTCAATCCGCGATCGACCGGCGTCGCCTCGAAAAGCCTTTAGGGTCCAAGCCGTGGGGGCTTCAACGGGCACGAGTGCGACCAGCCGATCAACGCTACCTTCTGGATCTCCTGCGACAAGACAACCCAGCTGTTTCCGAATGCTGGAAATATTCGACGTATCGTCGCCCGTATTTGCTGCTGCGATCGCGCTCCTCCAAACCCAGTGAGCAAGTCGCCTTTGCGTCTCCTCAGCAGCTTCGGGGAACATCGAGAACCACTTTCCCAGGACCGTATAAACGGTAGGGTAGGGCACCAATCGCGATGACGGCATGAAACAAAGGGTCCGCAGGAACCGAGTCGCGCGGGCCAAGGAGATCTCAAGCTCTTGTTGCGGTAGGATCCTTTCTCGATACTTATCTGACTCGAAGGCGTCTGGCCGGGGTACTGGATCCATATTGCTTGCGGCCAGGGCAGCCTTCAGGATCTCACCGCGTGACAGGACCCCGAACTCGTCATCGCCTGCCGCCTGTTGCAGCACGTCTAAGTCGACTCGCTCTTCAATGCCTGAGGCGCTTCCGACCAACGCTTGAAACACATCGTCGGCTCGCATCCGTTTCCCAGTACTATTCAGCCGCGCAAATATCGCTCTTAAGGCTCCGACATCTTCGGTATCGACGACATAGCCGGGTATTATGTAGTCGAGGATTCGCTGCTGCGCGTCTTCCAAGATATCGACCTGCTTAGACTCCAAGTCATGTTCGCGAAGCCAACGGCCTAGTCTCCGTAGGTCACCAAGGACACTCAGGGGGACGCATTGTGATCCTTCCGTCCTCGACAAAAACTCCTGCGAGTCTGGATTGAACCAGAGCGACCAACGGTCGTCATTTCCGTGGTCGAGATCGAGCAACGTTGCAGCGAAGGCAACGGTTCTCTGCTGGCCGTCGACAACCCACCAAGCGTCGGGCACCTCTGGGAAGGGAATGGATGCGCTGCCGATGAGCATAGTCTGCGCATCAGCAGGTCGTTTCCAGAAGAGGAGAGACCCGATGGGGTAGCCGCGCCACACGCTATCGAATAGCTTCGCAACATCGCTGGGCTTCCACCTCAGCGGGCGCTGGAACTTCGGAACGCGGACATAGCCAAGGTTCGCCCTCTCAATCAGCTGGCGAACTGTGACCTGAGTCGCCGAAGGGCGTCGCGCAAGTTGGGAATCGGGCACCGCATACACAGTATCACTCAGGACCGCGGGCCTGCGCTCTCCAACAGAGGCTTGCCCCCCTACGACACGTAGCGGGTCGGGTCGGGCACGCCGGCGAGCTCGAAGCCCTGCCGTCGGAGCTGGCAGCTGTCGCAGGCCCCGCACGCGAGCGGGCGTCCGTCGGCGTCGATGCTGGGGTCGTAGCAGCTGACGGTGTCCGCATAGTCGACGCCGTGCTCGAGCCCCAGCGCGACGATCTCGTGCTTGCGCAGCTCCTGCAGCGGCGTCTCGATCCGAAGCGGGGGCCCGTCCTGAACGCCGGCCTTCGTTGCGAGGTTGGCCGTCGCCTCATACGCGCGGATGAACTCCGGCCGGCAGTCGGGGTAGCCGGAGTAGTCGAGTGCGTTCACGCCGATGAAGATGTGCCGAGCACCGATCGCCTCGGCCCACGCGAGGCCGTACGACAAGAACAAGGTGTTCCGCGCGGGCACGTAGGTGGTGGGGATGTCGTCGGCGTGATCGACGTCGCGGTCCTTGGGCACGTCGAGGTCGCTCCCTGCGACCAAGGCCGTCGCCGAGGCGACCAGCGCCCCCATGTGCGCGAGGTCGACGATCTCGTGGGCGGCAGCACCGAAGCGCTCCGCCTGCCGACGCGCGCAGTCCAGCTCGACCGCGTGGCGCTGGCCGTACGCAAAACTCATCGCGTGGACCGCAAAGCCCTGCGCGGCCGCGACGGCGAGCACCGTGACGGAGTCGAGCCCGCCGCTGAGCAGGACGACCGCCGAAGGCTTCGACTCAGCCACCGTCTTGCGCCTGGGCGCAGATCACGTCCAGGTTGGAGTCTTCGGGGCAGCAGTACAGCGCGAACGTTTCGGCCTCGTAGCCGACCTGGCACGAGCAGCTGGGCTCGCCTTCGTCGACGATGCAGATGCCGCGGTCGCTGCCCCCGCAGAAAAACCCTTCGCACGGGTCGAGCGGGTCGTAGCAGAAGTTCCGCTCGCGGTTGCACATGCCGCGGTTGCAGATGCCGTCGGGCGCGGCACATTGGCCACCCGGGAAGCCCGGAGGAGGCGATTTCTCGCGCTCGTCGCCGCGGAAGCACCCGGTGAGGGTGATCGAAACGAGAGCGGTGAGCAGCCAGGGGTGCAGTCGCGACATCACGGAGAACGGCCGGACCTTACCAGAAAATGCGCGCGCCTCGGACCCCACGCCCAGTACGTGTCTCTGGCTCCACTTCTGTTGCGCATCATCCACGAAAGGTCCCAGAGTGCCCCACGCTGACCGAAATCGAAGTAACGCACCCGACGATCATCGCGGTCGCGGTACCCGCCAACGTCCATCGTGCCGATGGTAGTCTGGTGCTAGGGACGAACGGCCCTTCGGAGACGGAACGATGACCTCGAAGACCACGCTCGGCATGCTCACGACTCTCGGACTCGCACTGGGCCTCGCGGTCTCCGTGCCGATGACGGCGGACGCTGCGTTCGAATGCCTCGAAGAAGGCAACCTGTGCGTGGAGTCCGGTGGCAAGTGGCAAGCGGACCGCCGCTCCAACTCCAAGGACCGCAAGCGCCGCTCCAAGAAGACCTCGGGCACGCTGACGATCCGCATCGAAGGCGGCCGCGGCAGCGTGTTCGTCAACGGTCGCTACGCCGGTACCGCCCCGCTGGAGGGCATCGAGATCCCCTCGGGCAACAACGACCTGCAGATCCGCGACGGCTCCGAAGTGCTCGCCACCGGCGTGCTGACGGTGCCCAAAGAGAGCGACGTCGTCGCCGTCGTTCGCCACCCGTAGCAGCCCCTCCGAGCAACGCCCCAACTGGCCTCATGGCGCGGCTGCAGCGAGCGCGTCAGGCTCGCCGTCGAGCTCTTCGAGCAGCTGCGAAAGCTGGCTGCGCGTGAAGGGCTTGGCGATGAGCCGGTCGAACTGTCGGTCCGCCGCCTCGAGCTCCTGCAGGTAGCCCGACATCAGCACCGCGTGGGCGCGAGGGAAGATGGCCCGCGCGTCCTCGAGCAGGTCGAGCCCCGTGCCGTCGGGAAGCATGTAGTCGGTGAGCAAGAGCGTGCAACGCTCCAGCTCTTCGAGCGCGCGCTTGCCGGAGCGGACGTCGGGCTCGGAGCGAACCTCGTAGCCCATCACCTTGAGCAGGCGCTCGACCGCGTAGCGCACATCGGGCTGGTCCTCGACCAGCAGCACGAACCCAGCCTGCGGCGCCCGAGGCGTGGCGGCCTGGGGCGCAGGACCCGACGGTGCCTTCGAGTCCTCCCCGCACAGCGGCACGGACACCGAGAAGCAGCTCCCGCGGTCGGCGGCGCTGAGCACCCAGATCTCTCCGCCCGCGCGCCGCACGATGGCCCGGGCCGTGGACAAGCCGAGCCCGGTGCCTTCGGCCCGCGTCGTGAAGAACGGCTCGAAGACCCGTTCCTGCAGGTCGGCCGTCATGCCCACCCCGGTGTCTTCGACCTCCAGCAGCATCCGACCGTCGAGACACTGGCAGCGCAGCGTCAGCGCGCCTCCTTCAGGCATGGCGCCGACCGCATTGACCACCAGGTTGAGCACGACCTGCTCGAGCTCGTTGGGATCGATTTGGATCGCGCCCTCCCCTTGAAGCGCATGCTCGAAGCGCACCCGCTCCGGCACGAAGCGCTGCAAGAACGGCAGCAGCTCCTTGAACCACGTCGGTACGTCGACCACCCGCGGAGCCTCGACCTTGTTGCGCGTGAAGGTAAGCAACCGGCGCGTCAGGCTGGAGGCCGACCGCGCGGCGGCGCCGATGATGGCGAGGTCTTCGGTGGCGTTGGGCAGGTTCCGACACTCGACCGCCAGCATCTCGGCGCTGGACATGATCGCGGTGAGCAGATTGTTGAAGTCGTGCGCGATGCCGCCGGCGAGCTGGCCCATGAGGCGCACGCGGTCGTCGTGTCCTGAGAGCCGCTGCGCCTCCGCGAGCGCGCGCTCGTCTTGCTTGCGCTCGGTCAGGTCCTCGATGAAGCCGCAGCGCTCGACGATGGTCCCTTCGTCGTCGCGGATGGGGACGACGATGTAGCGGCCCGCGAACGTGTCGCCGCACTTTCGAACGAACGTGCACTCCCCGTCGAACGTGCCCTGCTCCACCGCCGCGAGCATCGCGAGGAACTCGCCTTCGTGCGCGTGCAGGTCGCGGGCGGTGAGTTCGGTCGCCTCGTCCGAGGTCCACCCGAACAGCTGCTCGGAGGCAGCGTTCCACGCAATGAAGCGCCCCCGCTCTCGCGCGTCGACGATGCCGAAGTGAAAGGGCGCATGCTCGGCAAATCGCCCCAGGGGCTGCAGGGTGTCGGTCGAGGACATTCGGTCTGCAGCAGGCAGGGGCGCCGCGCGGAGCGTCAGCCCTTCGTCGTCGGGCTCGATGGAACAGAACCACTCGTAGCCCGTCGAGGACCGGTGCCGAAAGCGGACGCGCTCACCCGAGGCGATCGTCGCGCGCAGGCCCTCTTGAACCCGCGCCGGGCCCGCAGCCAGCAGGTCGAGGCCGAAATGCAGCTTCGTACAGAAAAGCGCGTGCGAGCCTTCCAGCGCGACGATGCGCCCCTCGGACGTCATCCGGACGACTGCATCCGCAACTTCCGAATCTCGCAGCAGCGTCTGCGAACACAGAGCGCCCAGCCGGGGCGACGCTGAGCGAGAGTCGGTCACGCCCTGGCAGTGTGACGGACCCCAAGGCCCGCCTCAACCGCCACGATGCGCCCAAAGCACGCTGTTTCGATTCGGAACGGGTCGTTTTGCCTCAAACGTCCCAGGAGGCGCGGAGCGTGGTTTCCGCTTCGCCCGAGAACTGGCCCATCTCGTAGCTCTCGGTCCGCGTGGACTCGTAGGAGACGGGAAGCTGCTTGTCGAGGTTGAACAGCAGCGTGCCTTTCTGCTGGCTTTCGATGACGATCTCCCCTCCGGGACCCTCTTGGCTGCCGATCGCGGACCCGGTGAACGTCATCTCGGCGAGGCGATCGCCTCCAGAGGTGTCGATGTTCACGAGGGTGTAGGTCATCGTCACGTAGAAGGGCAGCAGCAGCCCGGTGTCGCCGAGCTCGGTCTCCTCCTCCCGCTCGACCTTCACCGGTTCGTTGAGCGGAAGCGGCGCTTCGGGGAGCGAGGGCAGCTGCACGACGGGCGGAAGATAGCTGAGCATCTGCAGGCCGGGCGCCACCGGAGCGGGCGTCCCAGCCTCGGTCGCCTTCTGCACGGTCTCTCGCATGCTCGACAGCTTCGCCTCGCGCTGCGCATTCTCGGGCAGTGTAGGGTCGTCTTCGGCTTGACCACGCAGGTCGGAGAAGTACGCACCGCGCCCGTGCTCGAGCAGGAACGCCTTCGGGTCGGACCCGTCGTTCACCTGCAGCGCGCCGCGCAGCTCGAGGTTCTCGATCGCGCCCAGGTCCCACACGACCTTGAGTCGCTCGTTCGCCGGCGAGATCTCGATGGTTGCGGTCAGGTCGACCACCGCCTCGGCGTACTGGCCCGCCCCGCGCTGCACCATCTCGAGCTGCCCACGCTGCTGGAGCGTGGCGGCGCGCGCGTCGTAGCGGAGCACCGTGCCGGCCGTGGATGGAGCGACCTCCTCACCCGGCGCCGCGACAGTCGGCATGCCTCCTCCTGCCGCTGGATCGGTGGTCGGGATACCTGGTGCCGGGGAGCAGCCGCCCAGCATCGACATCACACAGGACGCTGCAACCCCAACACGCACGCTCATCGGCGCGAACGCTACCCGCGGGCTCGCGAGGCTGGCAAGGGTGTTCGGGGCCTGCGGGGTGTGCTATTTCCCGCCGGCCATGGTCTTGGACTTCCTCGGTGGTCTGTTCGGTCGCAAAAACCAGCTGCCGACCGATCGCGTCACCCGCATTCCGCGGCGTGCCAAGAAGGCCGCGACGGTCGCGACCGCGGGCATGAAGGACACGCTGACCAAGATCAGCGCCCTCCCCGGCCTCGCCGACGTCGCCCAAACCAAGCGCTTACCGCGGGGCTTCTACGGGCTTGTCGACGAGTTCCTCGAGCACGTCGACGCCTATCACGGCGCCGTTCGCGACCAGATGCCCGATGTCGGCACCAACCTCGTTCGCCCGGGCGAGGATGGGGGCAGCGGGCCGTGCCATACGGCACCCCTGGGTGTGTCCACCATCGAGGCGCTCGCGATCTACCGCCGCACCCGACCCTGGCGCGACTTCCAGGCGGTCGCCCAGCGCCTCGGCGAGCTCGGTGAGCAGCAGTTCAAGGACATCCAGGCCGGGCACGCGGGCAAGGACCCCGAGAAGATTCGCCTGGGCAGCAAAGCGGTCCGTCAGGGGCGACTGAATTTCGCCCAGCGCATGGAGCCGTGCCCCTACCTCGATGGCAAGAAGGGCAAGTGCCGGATCTGGGAGCACCGCCCGGTCTCCTGCCGAATGCACCACCCGATCACCGAGGACGCGCTCAACCGGCCCGACCACGAGGGCTACCCGCAGGGGTCCGAAGCCCGCAACCTACGGCTCCCGGTCAAGATTCAGGTCGAGCTGCAGCAGATCGACAAGCGGATGATGCTGCAGGTCTCACCCTTCTTGTACGCGGGCACGCTTCAGCTCGTACAGCTCGCCGAAGGGCAGATGCTGCAAGAGGTGGGCGAGGCCCCGCGCCGCATGCAGCAAGACGGCCAGGTCGTCGCCAAGGCGAACCGCAACGTCAAGCACGCGGCGAAGTTCAAGAAGAAGAAAAAGAAAAAGAAGAAGTAGCCAGCTTTGGCAGCGGCCGGCTCGGCGTACGTCGACCGCCGCCGTCGGGCGACAGCGCGCGGAAGGGTCCCGCGTGCAGGGCACCCATGAGCTCTTGCCGGGTCGCCGCCAGCTCGCGGCTCAGCGCGCGCCAGCGACGAATGTCCTCTTGCAGGCGGTCGTCGTGGGTCGCCTCGGCGAGCGCCCGTCGTCGCGCCCCGTCGGCGACGCGCTCCCCCAGGTATGCGCCCAAGCTCGCACCCAGCGTGGTCGTGGCGATTCCAGCGACCATCGTCAAAAGCCCGGCGAGCACGTAGGCGCCACTTTGGGCGCCGGCGACCAGCCACAGGAACGAGACGAACAGGCCGGCGCTCAGCGCAACGCCGACGCCGCGGAGCCGCCGGATCGACCGGTGGCTCGACTTCTCGGCGGCGACCAGTCCCGTGGCCTCGGCACGGCCGTACATGCGAATGGCTTGGTGCTCGCGTGCGTGGCGCGACGGGTCGCGGATGGACTCCAAGCACACCGATGCGCGGAAGTTGCCGCGCTCCACCACCAGCCGTACGCCGTTGCTGGCGCCGGCCGGCGACGACGCGATCACCCGGTACCCCTCGCGTGCAGGGAAGACGGCCGCCCACCGCTCCGTCACGCGGTCGACGACGCCGCGGACTTCGTCCCGCACCTGGGGTCGTGTTCGGCCTGTACGCCCAACCGACCACCCGAAGGGGGAGAACACCGCATCCGTATCCACCGCACGTTCAATCTAATGTGCAGGGGTGGCAGCGTCCAGCGCACTGCCACCAAACGGGCGCCAGTCGTTTACTGCGTCCACTCGTAGGCCACGTACGCCCGCATCGTACCTTTGGCCTCGCCGCACATCGACGTCACCGCGTAGGTCCCCGTGGAGCCGGTCAACTTGATCCGACCGTCGGGCTGTTTCTCTTGCGACAGCTCCACGGCCGAGCCGACCGCGTCGGTGGTTTGCTTCGCGCAGTCTTCGATCGACGTGCCTTCGGGGAGCTCGAACACCATGTGGCTCTTGAACCGACCCGCGTCGTCGGCTTCGGACCGGGCGCTGTTGACCATGTTCGCGCCCTCGCCCAGCATCGAGGTCTTGAACCACGGCGGGTCGATGCGCGCCGCGCCGAGATTGGCCACCTCGGCAGGCTCGGACGACGGCGCCTCGGACACGGCCGGCTCCGCGGTCTCTGGCTTCGCGGGTGCCTTGGCCGCCTTTGCGGGCTCCGCAGGTGCGGCGCCGTCCGGCTTCGCAGCGCCGCCGTCACAGGCGGTGAGCAGGCCCAGGGTCGCCGCAGCGAGAATCCATCGAGTCATGCCCAAAAACTAACATACCCGACACGCGGCTGTCAGGACGGGGTCCGGACGCAGCGCGCGGCGAGAGGCGTGTCGTCGGCGAGCTCCGCATTGACCCAGGGATCGTCGGCCGCGGCGACCCGCGTCGCGCCCTGCTGTCGGACGGCACCGTCGGCCGCCCAGAACGGGCCGGGACCGCGGAAGACGTCGGCAGCCTGTTCGATCTCCGCCAGCGTGGGGAGGCGCCAGCCCTCGAGCGCGCCGTCGGCTCGCGGGACCCGAAGCGCCCCGCAGAACGCCGCGGCCTCCGTGCGCGTCACCGCCTCGGCAACGCCCCCGAAGATCTGCATCGCCCCCGAGTCGGCGACGAGCGGGATGGACACGGCGTCCTCGGGCACCTGCAGCGGCACGACGTCGGCCGCCACGTCCGCGGCGCACCGGAAGCCGAGCAGTCCGTTCGCGTCGGGCGACTCGCGGCGGAACCCCGCACGACCACCCTTGGCGACGCCCGCGGCGTCCTTGTCGGCGTACGCCTTGGAGAACGCCCCATCGGTGCGGAACGGCCGGGACAGGTAGGGCTTCAACCCGGTGTCGAGCGCGAACGGGTCCGACACCCACTCGAGGGCATTCGAGCCCATGCCGCGCAGGCCGAAGTAGGAGCTGTCGACCATGCCGCTGACCGGCGTGAGCACGCCTCGGTACTCGTCTTGGATCGTGTTGCCCCACGGATACTTGCGGGCGTCGGGTCCACGCGCCGCGTACTCCCACTCGGCCTCGGTCGGCAGCCGCGCATCGCGGGCGCTGCAGAAGGCCTCGGCCTGTGCCTTGGTCACGCAGGTCTGCGGGACCTGGGCGAGCACTTCGGCCGAGTACGTCTCGCGGCCATCGGTTTGCCCCTCGGGACAGACGGCCGGCGTACAGGCGCCTTCGTCGATGCACTTCGCATACGCAGCGCGCGTGACCTCATGCAGGTCCATCCAGTACGCGCCCGCGGTGACTTCACGCGGTGGCTGCCCCGACCAACGCGACTCCATCGATTCGCGGATCTTGTCGGCGTTGTAACGCGTGGGGATGTCGCCCATCACGAACGCGCCCGCAGGGAGCTGCACCTGCTGGACGTGCGTGACCGTTCGGGTCCTCAGCGCTTCGCAGGTGCCGTCGGGCTTCTTGCCCGTGCCCCGCACGCACTTCGACACCGCTTCGGGATCGATCCCCGGCTCATCGGTGGCGGGCTTGGCTTTTGACTTCACCTCCACCGTCTTGGCGACGGGCGCGGGCGCATCGGCGACGGAATGGACGACCGTCGGCTGCCCATCGCAGGCGCCGACGATCAGAAGCAAGCACGGGAGCGCGCGACGCATGAGGCCGGGAGCATACCGCGTCAGCCCGCGCGGCCAAGCTCGTAGCGGCGCAAGTGAGCCTCGTCCATCGGTGCGGTCGACAGCGCGCAACCGACGAGCACGACCAAGTTCAGCGCCCCCGCGAGCGCGCCGATCTGCAGGTTCCACGGGTTGAGCACCGCGTAGGCCGCAGGCGCGACCTGCTGCAGCGTGAACAGCAGGACGGCTCCACCAACGCCAGCGCTCAACCCTGCGATTCCAGCAACCCGGTTGGCGCGCCGCCAGTACAGCCCCGCGAGCACCAGCGGCAGGAACTGGATCGGGATCGCGTAGGCGAGCAGCAGCAGGTCCACCACCGACGCGCCTTCGGACTGCTGCAGCACCACCAGCGCGAGCACGCCCAACGCGACGATGCACCCGCGCATCGCGGTCGTCTGCCGCACCTCGGACATCGAAACGCCGAAGCCTCCGACCAACACGTCTCGCACGAAGATCGAACCGCCTGCGTGCAGCAGCGCATCACCGGTGGACATCGAGGCCGCCAAGATCGCGAACGCGACGAAGGCGAACGCGGCCGGCCCGAGGCCGCCGAGCTCGGGTCGCTCGAGCATCCACAGCAGCACGGTGTCGTCCGCCGGCCCGCCCTGCAGCACCGCCGCGTATCCGATGAACAGCAGCGGTACCAAGAAGAACAAGAAGGTCGGGTACAGCACGGCCGACAGCTGCACGAGCTTGGCGCTGCGCGCCGTGAAGCACTTCATGAAGACCTGGGGCCACATCGAGAAACCCAGGATGGAGACGAGGACCTCGGCGGTGTACTGGCCGTCGGTGGTGGGTCCAGGCCCGGGAAGCGTGAGCGTGTCGGGGCGCTGCGCGACGACGACGTCGAACATCTCCGAGACGCCGCCGTACAGCGCGGTCGGGATCCAAAGGCCAAGGCCCCACACGACGATGAGCATCGCGATGCCCTGCACCACGTTGGTCCAGCCGACCCCACGCACGCCGCCGAGCACGACGTACGTGATGACGACCGCGTACACGACCGACGCACCGACGGAGGGGTCCCAGCCGGTGACCGCCGCCATCACCATGCCCGCGCCTTTGAGCTGGATGACCAGATAGGGCACGAACGCGAGCACGGTGGCCAGGCCCATCAGGCCCCACACCGCGCGGGAGTCGAAGCGACCGGCGACGAGCTCGGCCTGGGTGACGCAGCCCAGCGAGGCACCGAGCCGCCGCACCTTCGCACCGAAGAAGTAGACGGGTACGAACCCGACTGCTCCGTACGCCAAGATGTAGAAGGCGTCCGACCCCTTCGCCACCACGCGCTGCGGCGTGCCGAGCAGGGCGTAGGCGCTGAAGATCGTCGCGCCCATCACGAAGTACATGACGACGGGCCCGAAGGCTCGATCGCCCGCGACGAAGTCGGCCACGCCCCCCGCTCCGCGACGACCCGCCACGACGCCCAGCACCAGGACGAGGGCGAGATAGCCGAAGACGACCCCGTGGGCGAGCGTCACCGCCCCACCCCCGCGCGGTACATCCACGCCAGCACCGCGAAGTTGGCCGCGATGACGCCGAGTACGTAGACCAACGACCACGGCAGACCGCCAACGCGAGGTTCGATGCTGTTGCCGAACGTCGTGTAGACGGGGGCGATCAACGCCACCGTCGACGCCACGAAGTAGCCAATCGCGAGCCGCTCTCGCACAGCGCTAGCAGCCTAGGGTGCAATCCGGCGCGGCGGATCGCGACGGATTCTTCGCTCCTGGGTAGGAGCCGAAGCGCGGACAGGGCGTACCGCAAGTCTTGGCGACGCCGCCAGGAGCGAAAAAGACGAGCGCGTCGTCATGGGTTGCACCACTGCTAGGCGAGATGGGTGCGAAGGAAGGCGAGCGTCCGGTCTTTGGCCGCTGCCGCCGCGTCCGCGTGGAACGCCTCGGGACGCGCGTCGTTGAAGAACGCGTGGCCGGCCTCGTAGTGGTGAGGCTCGATGCGACCGCCTGCCGCCTCGATGTCGGCGATGAGCTTCGCGGCCGCCTCCTGGTTGACGAAGTCGTCGGTCTTGCCGAAGTGCGCCAGCACCGGGACCTTCAGCTTGGTGAAGTCCAAGGCGACGTTCGGGTGGATCCCGTAGAAGTCGACCGCCGCAGCGACCTTGTCACCGTGCTCGACCGCGGCCTGCAGCGCGAGCTGGCCGCCCATGCAAAAGCCCATCGTGCCGACCTTCTTGGGGGAGACCGCGTCCAGGCCGCGAAGGTGATCCACCGCGGCGGCGACGTCTTGACCCGCCTGGGCGATGTCGAGCGCCATCATCTTGCGGCCGGCCTCGTCTGGGTTGGTGGTCGAGTCCCCTCGGTACAGGTCGGGGGCCAGCGCAACGAAGCCATCGGCGGCGAAGCGATCGACGACGTCCTTGATGTGGTCGACGAGTCCCCACCACTCCTGCAGGACGACCAGCCCCGGGCCGGTCCCCGACGACGGACGAGCCAGGTAGCCGGGCGCGGTGCCACCGTTGACGCGAAACTCGATCATTTCTCCCGAGCGGGACATGGGCCTGAGCCTACCCGTTTCTTTGTCCAGCAGCCCACGGCGGTATGATGGCGCGGTGAAGTACGATCTCGTCGATCGCCACTGCATCGTTACGGGCGCCAGCTCGGGCATTGGCAAGGAGATCGCGCGAAACCTGGCGTACTTCGGAGCGACCGTCGTGCTGGCGTGCCGCAGTCGCGAGCGCGGCTCCGCAGCGCTGCAAGAGATCGCCGAAGACAGCGGCAACGATCGGCTCACGCTGCTGCAGCTCGACACCTCGAGCCCCGAGTCCATCACGGGGTTTGTCCGCAACGTCACAGCCGGGGGAAAACCCGTGCATGTGCTGGTGAACAACGCCGGCACCTTCAGCCACACGCGACAAACCGTGGCCGGTGATCTCGAGCTCACCTGGGCCACCAACGCGCTGGGTTACTTCGCGCTCGCCAACAAGCTCGCGCCGACGCTGCAGCGTCACGCACCCAGTCGCGTCGTCAACGTTGCCTCGAAGCTCGCCGGCGGACTCGATCTGAACGATCTCAACTTCGAGTCGCGTCGATACTCCGGCACGAAGGCGTACAAGCAGAGCAAGCAGGCCAACCGCATGCTCAGCTGGGGATTGCAGGCACGGATCGGCAACGAGGTCGGCGTCACCGCTTGCCACCCTGGGGGCGTAAACACCCGCATCTACGACAATTTGCAGGGTGTCGGCGGAGCCGTGATGAAGGTGGCCCGCTCGTTCCTCAAAACGCCGGCCGACGGGGCCAAGACGCCCACCCGGTTGGCGGCCGATCCCGAGCTCGGCGATCTGCGCAGTGCCTTTTGGATCGATGAAGCCGAGGCCACGTGCAAGTTCAGAGACACGGCCGCAATTGATGCGCTGTGGGAGCAGTGCGTCGAGATGACGCACACCAACGTTTGACATGTCTAAGGTCTGAGGTCCGCGACGGCTTGGAGACCGACGTGGATCCCAGGGACAGGATGTCCGCGATCGTCGGGTTCGTGCTGCCTCGTGTCGCGCGAGCCTCCGCGAACTCGGCGCCGCGCAGTCGGAAAACGCACGGTTCGAGCGGCCGCATGTAACCGGACGTGCCTCCGAGCAGTAGTCCCTGCACAGGCGCCCGCGCTGTTTCAGCGCAAAACTTGGCCAGCAACGATCGACACCCGAACGAACCCCGTACCGGGTGTTGCAAAGGCCCGACACTGGCGCCCTCTCACGAATCGCACAGACTTACGGCAAGCGTCCTGGCCCGACCAGGAGCACGGAAATGAGGTAGGCACATGAGTCTCCGAGCAAACATTGAACACCTGAAAGCGGCCCAAGGCATCGAAGCCGTCGCAGTGATCGCGCAAGGCGAGACCAAAGAGTTTCGCGGCGACCAGTCTTGGGAAGGCGTCCTCGACGGGGCGCTGAACCTGCTGGGCAAGACGGGCGAGCCGACCATCCGCATGGTCATCGGCAAGCACACCGTCGTCGTCCAGACCGAGCGCGAAGAAACCGTCGCCGTCGTGCTGCCCACCGGGCACGCGATCGCCAAATCGCTGCGCCGCATGATCCGACGCATGTCTCGCAAGGTGCGTCCGCCCCTGCGGCCCGAGCCGACGGTGATGTCGGCGCCGGTGTCGCAACCGGGACAGCCGACGATCAAAACGCCTGACGTGCCATCCACTTCCCCCTGGGGCTGAACGTGGAGAGGGAGGCCGAGCTGGCTCCAGGCCTGCGCTCGTAATCTCCCCCGCGACGTCGGGTCGGGCTCGACAAAAAACCAGAACGGCGTGCGTCCTCCGCGAACTGCGGTGCGATGCCCGCCGTTTTTCTATCGCTCGCTTTCCAGAACGCACGGGCGTTGCGGTCGCGTCGTGGCGTGCCCCAACCAGACACTGGATGTCAGACTCGGCGGCCCCTTCGTCAGCGAATGACGAAGTCGTAGAAACCCGGGTCCGGCAGCTCGGGAAGCACCGCACGGCGAAGCAGCAGGGTGCGGACGGCCCAGATGTCGGAGAACACCCGGTACTTGAGCGCGGTTTGGTCGAGGTAGTCCACGCCCGCCGACCCGCCCGTGCCGGTGCGTCGGCCGATGACCCGCTCGACCATGCGCGCGTGTCGCTGGCGGAAGATCAGCATCGACTGCTCCAGCGCGACCACGCCATCGACGATCTCCCGCGGCCAGGCAAGCAGCGGCAGCTCGCGGTAGCTCTCGATGAAGACCAGCGCCGCTCGAATGCGACGCACCCGGGCGCGCTGCGCTTCGTCGATGTCCTCGGCAAGCAGGAACGCACGCGCACCGGACCGCTCTTTTTCGTACCGCGCGTGAAGCCGGGCTTCGTCCGCCTCGTTCTTGGCCATCGAGACCGCATCGGCCTCGGTGCTGCGACTCTGGGTCGCCTGCGCGCCGAGGTAGTCCTCGATGAAGGCCAGGACCGTCGCCTCGTCGTCGGCGTCGTCGGGACGCGAGCCCCGAATTGGCGTCCGGTGCAGCCACGCATCGATTGCGGACTTCAGCGAAGGCGTATCGTCGAGACGCCGACGCACCCGGTCATGCGCGGGAGAGGGCTTGCCATCGGCATCCTTGAGCGCATCCATGTAGCTCGACTCGTGGCCGAGCAGGATCCGCTCTTCGGCACCCAGCCCCAGGACGATCTCGATCTCCCGCAGCTGGGCCGACTGAAACCCGCTGGCGGGAGACAGCTTGTCGCGAAAGGCGAGGTAGTCGCGCGTCGTCATCGACTCCATCAGCGCGAAGTGCTGCGCCACGCTGTGCATCAGCAGGGCAACTCGCCGGATGCCTCGCACCGCTGCACTGAGCGACTGCTCGGGCACGCGCTCCGACGCGAACAGGTCCCGCACGGCAACGAGCTCGCGCAAGATCAGCTTGAACCAGAGTTCGTCGATCTGGTGGACCGTGATGAACAGAACCTCGTCGTTCTCGAGACTCTCGTCCGACGTGCCCAGGCCGCTCTGCAGGGAGAGCAGTTCTTCGACCTTGATGTAGTCCCAGTACGTCGTGGGTGTCCGCGCCATCGCGACCCGACGCTGCCACCGCGCTCGGGGTGCGATCAAGCGTCTTCGAGCTCGTGTGCGTCGAGCCAGGCGCCCTCGACGGCCGCACCGGCGTGCTGCATCTCATCGACACTGAGCACGGCGATGCGTGGGGTCTGGCCACGAAGGAGCGCGCTGACCGACGCACGCGACCGGGCCGACGTAACCAGCACGACCGCGCCGCGAGCACCCTCGGTCGCGACGGACGCCCGAACCGCTTGCGCCCATGCCCCTCGGCGGCTCACGGATGCTCGCACCACCGGACCGCGCTCCGTGGGCACCACGGCCTCGAGCAACGACGCCTCCGCGTCGGGCGTGAGGCGAACGATGCGAGGTGCGCCGAGCGATCGCAGCGCTTCGACCTCGGCGAAGACCCAGTGATCGCGGAGCGCCTCTCGGGCCAGCTCCGGACTCCGAGCGCGCTCGCTGGGGTCACGGAATCGGCGGTCTTCGGCCATCAGCCCCAACACGACGCGCAGCGGGGGCACGCGGACACGCTCCCGCAAGAACCCTCGGACGACCGCGAGCACGTCCTCGGGCTCGACGCGAGCCAGGGCACGCTCCACCACGACGGGGTGCGTCCGGCGGGTCTGCTCGAGCATGCGATCGAGCACCTGAAGGTCGACCAGATCCGGCGCGGACTCCATGACCTCCCGGAACGCCGTGAGGACGATCGCGTCTTCACTGCGGCCTCCTTGCGCCAGCGGTCGACGAGCTCGCGAGCGCCCCTGAACCTGGACATCGATGGCGTCTTTGGGAACGCCCGTCCGAAGCTGCAGCTCGACCGGGGGCACCGCAACCGCGAGCGTCGCCCGACACTTCACGCGAACCTCACGCAGCGCCCGCTCGAGGGAGCCGCGGTCCTCGACCTGGGAGGGGTGCAGCGCGACCAGGATCGTGGCGGCACCCTCGGCATCCACGCCCGTCGGCGCCGACTCGAGCCGCCGCAGTGTGAGCCCGAGCGCAAACACCAGCAGCGTCGCCCCCGTCACGATGAATGCGAGACGCGGCATGCCCGGGACGAGCGCCAATGCGAACAACAGCGCGGCAGGGACGACGAGCATCGCGGGCTGCAGCCACCGCAGCACGCCCGACTCGCCATCTTCACCGCGGTCGTCGACCCTGGCCACCAGCACGCCGGCGGCCAGGCTGACCAGCAGCGCCGGGATCTGGGCGAGCAGGCCGTCACCGACCGTGAGCTGCCCATACAGCGACAGGCTCTCGAGCCATCCGAGCCCGTCGCGACTGCTTCCGATCACGAGCCCGCCGAGCAGGTTCACGCCCGTGATTGCGAGCCCGGCAATCGCGTCGCCTTTGACGAACCGGACCGCGCCGTCCATCGCCCCATAGAAGCTGGACCGCTGCGCCAGGGCGGCGCGCCGGCTGCTCGCCTCGCGCGCGGAGATCACCCCTGCGCGCAGGTCCGCATCGATGGCCGCCTGATGACCGGGCAAGCCGTCGAGCGCGAAGCGAGCCGCGACCTCGGCGACGCGCTCGGCACCCCGAGCGATGACCACGTACTGCACGACCGTGATGATCGTGAACATCACGCCGCCGACGATGAGGTCGCCACGGACCACGATGTTCGCGAACGCGTCGACGACCTGCCCCGCGTCAGCCTGCGAGAGGATCAGCCGGGTGGTGCTGACGTTGAGCGCCAGCCGGAACAGCGTGGCGAGCAGCAGCAGCGCGGGGAAGTTCGAGAAGTCGGTGCTCCGCGCAATCGTCAGGCTGCCGACCAGCAGCAGGACGGACCCCGCCAGGCTCACCGAGAGCAGCAGGTCGACCAACGGCGTCGGCAGCGGGACCAGCACGCACGCCAGCATCGCCACCACGACGAACGTGGGAGCAACGGTCGGCAACCCCTCGAGGAGCGCACGTCCAGCCTGAACGAGCGGGTTCGGCCGCGGCGGAGTCGTGGCCATGCGGGCGCAGCCTACCAAGCACCGCTCACCAACCCCCAAAAGCGCGCGGGGGCGGCCATGTGCAGTCGTTCAGTCTTCGGGCAGCAGCCGCGCCGCTTCGCGCTTGCTGCCGACGAAGACCTTGATGCCCTGCTGCTGCGCGAACTTGCGGACGAGCTTCTCGTCGATGGAGGCCGCACGCTTCGCGATGGTCTGAAGGTCCCGCAGCAGCGGATCGAGCACGCCGCCCACGTCGCGGATGTCGGTGCTGATCTTGCGCAGGTTCTTGGTCGCGACCGCGGCGTCGTCGATGATCGTCTTGAGCTTGCGGGCCCGGTCGTCGTCGACGACTTCGGCCAGCTTCTCCAGCTTGGCGATGGCGGTCTCGGAGCGCTCCAGCAGCCCGGGGAGCTTCTCGTCGAGCGTCGCGCTCATCGAATCTGCTCGGGTGAGCGTGCGGCTGATCCGCGGGTCACTGACGAGCTTGTTGGACTTGGCGACCAAGACGTTCGTCTGCGTGACCAGCTCGGAGAGCGGCGCTTCGTTGGTCTCGAGGATGCGGCGGCCGGCGGCGGCACTTGCCGTCACGTCCTCCACCATCGTCCGAATCTCCTCGCGGGAGATGACCGCTGGCTCGCCGTTCTTGCCGGCCGCGTCGTCGAGCAGCTCGCTGAGCGTCTTGGCCAGCGGCGCGAGCGAGGCCGCGATGTTCTGGTCGCCGCCGAGTACGGGCTCGAGGGCGTTGAGCACCTGGTCGATTTCGAAGGGCGCGTCGACGTTGACGATCTGGCCGCCGGCGGGCAAGGCGGGGGAATCCTTCGTGCCCGGATGCAGCTGGAGGTACTTCTCCCCCAGCAAGCTCTTGGCCCGGACGATCGCGCGCGCGTCCTCGTGCAGCACGATCTCTTCGTCGACCTGAAGGGTCATCACGGCAATGTCGTGGTCGACCTCGATCTTCGCGACGCGGCCGATGTTCACGCCCGCGATCTTCACGGCGTTGTTCTCGACCAGCCCCGCCGCGTGCTGCAGCCGCAGCTCGTAGTTCGTGCCGCCGCCGGTGCCAATGGCTCCGATCGACTGCGCGAGGTAGAGCAGCAGCCCCACCGAGACCACCACGAACGCTCCCAACCCAATGTACGTGCGGTTCATTCAGACGACCTTGATCGGCCCTTGTGTTTGCCGGTCGAAGAACTGGCGGAGCGCGGGGTGACACTCGTGCTCGAGGTCGGCCCGCGGCCCGTAGTGCACGAGCTTGCCGGCGGCGAGCATGCCGATGGTGTCGGCGATGGTCAGCGCTTCGGCCGTGTCGTGCGAGATGACGATGAAGCACAGCCCCAGCGTCTGATGCATCTCCATGATGAGTTCGTCGAGCGTGGCCGACATCACCGGGTCGAGCCCCGAGCTGGGCTCGTCACACAGCACGATCTCGGGCTCGAGCGCGATGGCCCGCGCGAACGCGACACGCTTGCGCATGCCGCCGCTGAGCTCGGACGGATGCTTGTCGATCGCGTGCGGCAGGCCGACCCGCGCCAACTTGTCCTCCACCTTGGTCCGAATCTCGTCTTCGGACATCTTGGTGTGCATTCGCATCGGAAACGCGACGTTCTCGAACACGGTGATGTCGTCGAACAGCGCGCCGTCTTGAAACAGCATGCCGAACTTGCGGCGCACCTCGAACAGCTTCTTGCGGTCGCGCGAGCGCTTCTCGTCGAGCTGGGCGATGTCGTCTTGACCGACGAACACCCGCCCGGCGTCGGGTCGGAGCAAGCCGACCAAAATCCGCAGCAGCACCGACTTGCCCGTGCCCGACGGACCCAGGAGCACGGTGATCGAGCCCTTCTTGACCGTCAGGCTGATCCCATCGAGCACGCGAAACGACCCGAACGCCTTGCTGACGTTCTCGAGCACGATCGCGTCATCGGGTCCAGGCATCGGCCGCAGAGCATACCGCCCGCGGACCGTGCTAGGACAGCATTCGGAGCACGATGATCAGCAGCACGACCGCGGCCGCGATCCACACCTGAGGATGGATGCGCAGGGACAGCGGCGGACTGCGCCCCTGCCCAAAGCGGTCATAGAGGTAGGTGACGATGTCTGCGGACTCGGGCATCCAACGAGGCTCGTCCTCGTCTCGTATGTGCAGCACGGGCACCGTAGGACGGCCCTGGGCGCGCACGAGAGCGTCGAGCGCCGCTGGATCTGCATGGATGTCCCGTAGCTCGATCTCGAGGTCGAGGTCCGCGAGCGCCCGGCGCACGCGCGCGCAGTACGGGCACGTTGCGAAGTGATACAGCGTGAGCGCGGGCGCGGTCATCGGTTCACCCGGCCGCAGCGGCGTCGAGCACCCGCAAGACGTCCGGCAGGAGCGGACGATCGCTGGGTCGGTCCCCGACGTACGACCACAGCACCGTCCCGTCTTGGGCGACGACGATCGTGGCGGGCCGCGAGATGTCCTTGCCCTCGTGCTCGACCCCGTACGCGCGAATCGTCTCGAGCTTGGGATCGGAGAGCAGCGGAAACTCGGTGCCGACGCGTTCGGCCAGCGCGGCGTTGGTCTGTGGGGCGTCCACCACGATCCCGAACACTCGTGCGTTGCGCTGGGCGAACTCTGGCTGGGCTTCTTGCAGCTTCCCGAGCTGCTTGCGGCAGTGGCCTCACCAGTCGCCGCGGTAGAACACGAGCACCGCCGGCCCTGTTGCCAGCGCATCGGCAAGGCTCACGGTGCCGCCCGAGGCGTCACTCAGCGAGAACGCGGGCGCGGCGTCGCCGACCTTCAGGGTGGCGGTGGGTTCGGACTCGGGCATGGGCTTGGCAGCGTCGGCAGGTGCAGCAGAGCTTCCGGATTCACATCCGAACGCCAGCAAGCCTGCCGTGAGGAGAACAGCGCGCGTGCGCGTCATGTCCGAGGAACGGTACACCGCCTGCAGAGGTTTCACGGCCGCCCCCACGAAAAACGGCGGCCGCCCTCAGGGACGACCGCCGCAGTGTTCACGACGCGGTGATTAGCGGACGGGGCTGACCGTCACGCGGATCATCTGGTCGAGGCGCGGGTACTCCCACACCGGCTCGTTCGAGAGCGAGCCGCTCGCGCCCGGCGTCACGATGCGAACGTTGCCGTTGCCTTCGTTCGCGCCCGTGTCCGGACCAGCCTCCGCGCACGAGACTGTCGAATTTATCCACTCAGAAGTTGCTTCAAGGCAAACTCAAGCCCCCGTATCCGCCGGAAGCGAGGGTCGGAATAGCACCCTTGACTCCAAGACTAAAGCCATTTTTGCGCCGAACGCGCAGCACACCTGTCCTCGTAAGCCACTCGACTAGACCCCTTCTAAGTGCCGTGCGACGCTCCATTTCTATGCGGCCTGGCCACGCTATCGTCCTACTCCTAGCTGTTCCTTCTGGCTGTTTTTCACCAGCGCTCAGCCCACCGGCTGAAACCAGCACCTCCGAGGACGGAGCGGATACCACCGCGGCGGAGGAGACTGGGTCAGAGTCGACTTCCTCCGGTGCCACTTTCACAACGAGCGGGTCGTCGGCGTCAACGGTGACGACCTCTGCACTCGATACGAGTACGAGCATAACGACCTCCGACGACACTTCCAGTGGTCGAACGACTGAGGAACGTCCCAGTTGTGCCAGCATCGGCGGCGAATGCCTCCCACTACCCGGCTCTCCTTGGTCTGCGGCGACTCTTCGAATCGAAGGCAACTGCATCCCGCCTTTCGACGGCACCGAGCAACCAGTTTTTGCATCAGTCCAAGCTACACCTGGGAGTTGCAACTGCGAATGCGGCGAACCGGTCGGGCTGTGCGGGCCCGCGATCCGAGACTCCGTCTTGGGCAATTGTACCGATGAGCCCGAAGAGGAGACTGAATGGAATGAAGATTCATGTCAACAAACTGGCCCATCGCCTATCAGCGCGACCTTCGCAGTAGGCGCAACCCTCGAAGTCGAGTCCTGTGGGGGTTCGGTTCTGGAGGACTTTCCCAGTCCTTCAACAAACGAAATGAGCTCGCTTTGTGAAACCGCGGAGACACTCGAAGGGGAGTGTCTCAATGGGTATGAATGCGTGCCGGAAATACCGGATTCGGTCTCCGATGCGGTGTGTATTACGCAGCCCGGAGAAGCCTCGTGCCCTGAGGGTTTTCCCGCACGTGACATCCTTTACAGCTCCGTTTCGGACACTCGCTTCTGCCCTTTCACATGTAACTGTGGAATCTCAGGCGGCTCATGTTCGACGACGTGGAACGAATATCTCAACGAAAGCTGTGCGGGCACCCCAATAAACACAGGTTCTCTCAACGACGGAGAAGTTGAGTGCATAAGTCCGCCCCAGGGCGCTCCGACCGAATACGCGGAGCTGGCAGCCGTAAACTACATACCGGGCAAGTGCACCGTTCCGCCTCCGACACCCGCCGGCGGCTCAGTGACAGCAGAAAACCCAATCACCGTTTGCTGCACCGAGTAGTTCTTCAACGCCGGCCAAAAGATCGCGCAACAAGATATTGCACCGAGCAAAGACCACCACATGCCCCCCGGCTTGCAAAACAGAATCTCGATGAAAGCAAAACACCTAGCCCCCACACTACTGCTCACGTCGGCGTGCTTCGCGCCAAACCCTGCTGAAAGCGAACGCAGTACGGAGGCGTCCCCAACATCTTCCGACTCCGAGGGGACGGGCACCTCGAGCGATAGCAACATACCGAGTGGCAGCAGCACTCTAAACCCCGCCACATCTGTAGGCACGACGAGTTCCGACGAGACCTCCGAAGGGCCAAGTTCGTCCGAAACCGAACCGACGATGTCTAGCTCCGGCGGAACGTCGTCCGGCGCATCTTCCGCGGAGGGAACGACGACCAACGGAAACTCTGCGCCTTTGGCAGTCAATGACACGATATATGCTACCCAAGATTCCCTCGGCGTTACGGTGAACCTGCTCGACAACGACAGCGATCCGGACGGCGATAGCATCTCTGCTATAGCGGAAGATTTGATCTCCGAAACGGGAGGAGCGATCACCATTGCAAAAAATGGGACTATCTCATACCTGCCACCCGCAGGATTCTGGGGAACGGACAGTTTCGGGTACAGCATCGAAGATTCGGAAGGCGCCACTTCATCTGCTGACGTTCAAGTCTTTGTCGCCCCCTCAGCGATCACTATTAATGACATGTTCGAGCAGCCGAGTGGCTTTGCAATCGAGGGAGAAGTCATTGGGGATGCCGCGGGGGCTTCTCTCAGCGGAGGAGAGGACTTCAATCAAGACGGGTTCTCAGACCTCATACTTGGCGCTCCCCGCTCTGACGACAACGGCAACTCCTCTGGCAAGGCATACCTTGTCTATGGGACCCCAGACACCGCAACCATTCAGCTCAGTTCCGTTTCAGATGGAGTTGGTGGATTTGCCTTCACTGCAGAAGACGAGAATGATGACGCAGGCATCGACGTTAGTTGGGCCGGAGATGTCAACGGCGATGGCGATCCAGACCTTCTCATCGGCGCTGAAATTGCATCTGGACCGATCTCTTTCTCTGGCCGGGCGTACGTGGTTCTGGGTCCGGTTGGCTCTCTGAGTCTCGTCGCTGCTGGAAATCAGGGCTTCGTAGTGAATGGAGAGGAGCCCCTGGGTACGTTTGGAGAGTCAGTTCGGAGAGCGGGAGACGTCAACGCAGATGGTCTCGACGACATCATCATCGGTGCGAGTAGACACAATGACAACGCTGGTCAGAGCTACGTCGTTTTTGGAAAACAGGACACCGACGAAGTCAATGGCAGCGACATCCACACTGGCATGGGTGGCTTTACCATCAACGGCTCCGATGGTGAACTGTCCGGACGAGCCGTCGATGGTATCGGAGACGTAAACGGCGACGGTTTCGCCGACCTTCTTGTCGGAGCCTATAGCGGCGACATCCCACACGGTCCAAATTCGGGGCTGGCATACGTAGTATTCGGCAAATCGGACACCGATTCAGTATCTCTTTCGCAGGTCGCCACAGGGTCCGGAGGTTTTGTAATCGTAAGCGAGTCAGAGGGCGACTGGCTCGGATATACTGTAGCAGGCGTCGGTGACGTGAATGGTGACAGCATTGGTGATATCGTCGTAGCCGCTCCCAGAGCTGGAACGCCAAGTTCCGGTCGCGTGTACGTCGTTTTCGGGAAATCGGGGGGAGCACCCGTTCAACTCACCGAGGTTACTGCCGGCATGGGTGGCTACGTGATTACTGGGACTCCAAGCGAGCAGTTGGGACTCCAAGGTGTCAGTGGTGTAGGTGATGTCAACGCAGACGGGCTTGCCGACATCGCAGCGATCGGGATGGGGCCGGGATATGTGTTTTACGGAAAGACGGACACATTCTCGATCAATGCTGCAGACGCTAGTAGCGGGGAGGTAGGTTTTGAAGTGGGCCCAGATGCAGACGCAGTAAGCGGCGCTGGCGACGTCAACGGAGACGGAGTAGATGACATCGCCTTCTCGGCCTGGAGCGTAGATGGCCTTGGGAGAACCTATGTTCTCTTTGGTGTCCCGACAGACCCCGCGCGCTAACGAGCATTGCGGGGTCATGGAGTCGGCGCTGGATGCCACGACCTCGCAGGCGCAATCACCAAGCTGGACGAAGGCTGCGGCGCGCGAGCCGAGATAGGTTGGGCTTGAGCGGCCGCGGCCGATAGTGAGTTCGTCAAGCTCTGGCGGTTGCGACGAGGATCGCCGGGGCATCAAGTGCCTCGTAAGAGCGCACGGCCGCCTCTACGAAAAACGGCGGCCGCCCCGAGGGACGACCGCCGCAGTGTTCACGACGCGGTAATTAGCGGACGGGGCTGACCGTCACGCGGATCATCTGGTCGAGGCGCGGGTACTCCCACACCGGCTCGTTCGCGAGCGAACCGCTGGCGCCCGGCGTCACGATGCGCACGTTGCCGTTGCCTTCGTTCGCGCCCGTGTCCGGACCAGCCTGCAGACCAGGGCCGGCCATGTCCCGACCGCGCGCGGCGGCCTGGTTCTGCTCGGTACCGGCGTCGTAGATGCCGAGAGCGTCCGCGATCGCCGTCGCAAGGTCCTCGTCCGACAGCGGCGTCATGCCACCACCGAAGAGGTCGATCCCCGTGGAGCCGAAGGCCAGGAACGTGTCGTTCGACGGCACGACCATCGTCGCGAAGTTGAAGAACGAGTCATCCGCCGTGGCCGTGATCGCGAAGGTGAAATCACCTCCGGGGAACTCAGGGGCCATTCCCTCAACACCGTGGAGGGAGATACCGGCATCCATCATCTCCTGATCAAGGACGCCAGCTTCGCCATCTTCCGCGAGGGACTCGAGGCCGGGCGACGCTGCCATCCCCATCTCGAACATGTTGAACGTTCCGTCATGCACACCCCACGCGACGGGCGTGATGGCGCCCTGGAACGGAGTGCCGCCGCTGACGTTCGTCACAGAGACGAGGAAGTCGAAGTTGCCTGCGCCGTCGTCACCATCGTTGACGATCTCGACCATCGCGAACGAGCCAGGGTCCGCAAGGTCGTTCGTGTTGTCGAAGTAGTACCGGATGGTCGCATCTTCGTCCGCGTCACCCGTGTTCGGGAAGTCCTGGTTCGGCGCGATGTTCGGGCCAGCGCCCGGGGTCTCGTTCGCCTCGGTACCAACGTCCCAGACTTCCATCAGGTTGCGGAGGTCTTCGGCGATGGTGTCGGGGTTGCGGTACACGACGTCGCCCTCGTCGTTGACGTCGAGCATGGGCACGCCCTGAGGCTCGAGCGCGATGACGGCGTCGTTCGACATCACGACCATGGTCGCGAACGAGAGGATGTCCGAGCCGGGCTCGGGGGTGAGCATGAACGAGACGCTCTCGCCCGGAGCGATGGGCGCGTCGCCCTCGCTGCCGTTCTGGTCGACGGCAGCAACGCCGTCGAGGGTGGTGGCGAGCTCGGTGCCGTCGCCGTCTTCGGCGAGCGCCTCGAGGCCGGGAAGATCCGCAGCGGCGCCTCCGGGGGTGATCAGAGAGACGGTGTCGTCATGCAGCGCCCAGCTGATGGGCGACAGCGCCGTGACGAAGCCGCCGGTCTCGGCGGAGATGTTCGTGAAGGTGAACATCACGCCTTCGATCGCGGTCTCGTCGTCGTTGAAGACGTACTCGGCCGAGATGTCGAGCAGGCGACGCGCAGCCACGATGTGGCGGGTCGACTCGTCACGCATGCTGATGACGCCGGACTCTTCGGGGCCGACGGCGCCCGGAGGGGGCTGATACGCACCGCCCGCGGGGGGCTGGTTGGCCTCGGTGCCTGCGTCGAACAGGTTGAGGTCGCCGGTGATCTCGCGATCGATCGGCGTGCCGTTGGCTGCGAACAGCGAGATGCCCGCGGGGCCCGTCGCCCAGATGACGTCGTTGCTCGCGACCATCATCGAGGCGAGGCCCAGACGCGACTCGGGCTGCGCCGTGAAGCTGATCTCGTAGCTCTCGCCGGGCATGATCGGTGCCGCAGCGTCGCCGCCGACGGGCGTGTCGAAGACGCCCGACTGCAGGATGCCGGCGCCAATGCCCTCGATGTCGGCGGCGAGCATGGAGGCGTCACCGTCTTCGGCCAGCAGCTCGAGCGACTCGGATGCGGGCGCGTTGAGGGTGTAGATCGGCTGGACGGTGGCGTCCTGCTCGACCCACACGCCGGGGGAGAATGGGGTGGGGACGGGGCCCTGGTCCGAGATGTTCTCGATCGTGATGACGAAGTCCGCGGGCTCGCCCGCGTTGGTGTCATCGGAGTCCGAGTCCTCGGTGTCCGAATCCTCGGAGTCCGAGTCCTCGGTGTCCGAGTCCTCGGTGTCCGAGCCCTGGGTGGTGTCGGGGTCGACGTCGGTGGTGCTGGTGGAGTCCGCACCGGTGGTCGTCGACGACGTCGTCATCGTGGTCGGGTCCTCGCCGGTCGAGGTGCTTCCACCATCGGTGTCGGTGTCGGCGCTGGCGACATCGTCACCGCAGCCGACGGCCAGGATTCCAAGCAAAGTGGTGAGCCAAACTTGTCGTTTCATGAGTTCCCTCGAGGTTCGTAAGGTGCTGCACGCTGCAGTCGCGAAGCAGCGCCGCGGGGACAGTCCCGCAACGCCGTATACCCCCGCGTCTGGGCAGACCCTTATGCCGCAACTGCGGTTTCGTCACCGATGAAAACCATCACACCGCGACGCTTGCAAAGAACTGCCGTAGAACAGCGTCCATCGGCAGGTTGAACCGGGATTCGTGAGATGACGCGCGACTCGACTCAGCCGTAGAGGAGGTAGCTGATGACGAGATTGAGCACGATGCAGAGAACGGCTCCGTGCACAATGGCACGATTGGTAGCTATTCCGACGCCCTCGGCCCCGTCCTTCTTCGCGGCCGAGTAGCCGTGAAAGCACGCGACCAAAGCGACCAGCCAGCCGAAGACGAGCCCTTTGCCCACGCCGACGAGCAGGTCGGACCAGCCGACGAACTCTTCGAGCTGACTGACGAACGTGCCGCCGTCGAGCCCAAGCTGATGCACGGCGCCGTAGTAGCTCGCGCCGATGCCGACCACGTTCGCGTACGCACACAGCAGCGGCAGCGCGAGCATCACCGCCCACAGCCGTGGCGCCACCAGATAGGACATCGGGTCGACCGACATCACCTCGAGCGCCTCGACCTGCTCGCTGATCTTCATGTTCGCGAGCGCGGCCGCAAGGTTCGCGCCGATGCGAGCCCCACACACGATGGCCGCCATCACCGGATAGAGCTCGCGCACGCCTCCGATGCCGGCGAACATCCCCAAGAAGTCCTGCCCCCCGAACCGCTCGAACGTGCTGAACGACTGCACGGAGAGGTTCAGGCCCGCGAAGATCGTGAGTACCGTCAGCAGCCCGACGGACCCCACGCCCGCGCGATACGTCTGCTCGGCGAGGATGCGGCGGTCGGGGACCGATGTGAACTGGGACGCGACGGCGTAGCGCGCGAACACCAGGAACTCGAAAAACGTCTTCAAAGCGAGGCGAGAGCAACCTCGATCTCACGGATCGCGGCTTCGAGTCGAGCACGAAGTGCGTCGTCCTCGTCTTCGGGCGTGATCGCCTCGGGAAGCACGCGCGCTTTGAGGATCGAGCAGCTCCTCAGGAACCGGAGTCCGGGCCTGCGCTCAAACACCCACGCCTAGCAGCACGTACGAGACGACGTAGTCGACGAGCAGGATCATCACGATCGTCGCTACGACGGTGTCGTTCGCGGCTTTTCCGACCGACTCGGCCCCGCCCGAAACCCGCATGCCCAAGAAGCCGGCCAGCAATCCGACCGCGGTCCCGAACAGCGCGCACTTCCCCAACCCAACCCATAGGTCCGCGGGTGTCACCTGCGCGGTGAGGTGCTCGATGAACGCACCGTGGTCCACCCCACCCAGCGGCACCGCGAACAGCCACCCGCTGAACAGTCCCAAGAAGTTGGTGAGCACGTTCAGCAGGGGTGTCACCACGAGACAGGCCAACACCCCCGGCACGACGACGTAGCGCATGGGGTCCACGGACATGACCGCGAGCGCGTCGATCTGGCCGCGCACGCGCATCGTGCCGATCCGCGCCGCGATGGACGAGCCCGCCTGCGCCGCGACCATGACCGAGGCCAGCGCGGGGCTGTACTCGCGGAAAATCGCCGTCCCCAGCAGCGAGCTGAGCATGCGGTCGAGCCCGAACATCCGGAAGATCTCGAGCCCCTGCAGCGAGATGACGGCACCGACGGGCGCGACGGCGAGTCCGACGGGGATCAGGCAGCGCTTGATGAGCAGCCACATGATGCGGATGAGCTCGCCGCCGAAGAACGGACGCGTGAAGGTCGCCCGCAGGACCTCCCCCGAGAACACCACCACCGCCCCTATGGCTTCGAGCCATTCGAGGACGCGCTTCATCCGAACAACCCCAGCTGCGTTTGGGTGGCGCGGGCTTCTTCGCGCTCCCGCGGTGACCACGTCGGCACCTCACCGGTTCGCTCCAGCGCGAGCAACCACCGCTTCGTCTCTACCCCGCCGCCAAAGCCCGTCATGGTTCCATCGGCGCCCACGACTCGGTGGCACGGGACGATGATTGAGATCGGGTTGGCGCCGTTGGCCCGGCCCACGGCGCGCACCGCCTTGGTCTGCCCGATCGATTTCGCCTGCGCGCCATAGTTCCGCGTCTGCCCAAAGGGGATCCGGCACAGCGCGTCCCAAGCCTTGCGCTGAAACGTCGTACCGAGCGGACGCACCGCCACCGAAAAGTCCCGCCGCGTTCAGGCCAGGTACTCGAGCAGCTCTGCGCGAGGCTGCGTATGCGAGCGGCGCTCCACTTCGACGCGCGCACCGTGTCGCGCCGCGTGTTCCGCGACCGTCGCGACCCGGCCTCCGAGGCTGACATAGACCACCGCGTCGTCGACCGCGTCGAGCGCGACCGTCAACGGAAGCAGCCGATGACCGATCCGATCGAGGCGCCAAACGGGCATCTCGTGGATTGTCGCGAAAATTCGAGCGAATTGCGCGGCCCCTACGCCACGAATTTGACCCGATCGGTCTGCCACCGCAGCATCCACCCCGTGTCGACGCGCTCGATCGGCGGCCTCGCGGCGTTTGCACTCCTGCTGGGGTGCGGCGGATGCAAGCCTGCGCCCGAGTCCTCGGAGATCTCGGCTGCGCCTGCGACCGACCCCGCGCCGTCGAGTCCGTCGAGCCCCGCCGCGCTGACCCCGGTCGCCGCGCCGACGCCACAGACGGCTGCGGCGAACGGCCTTGGCGAAGACGCTCGTCGCGCCCGCGTCTCGGCCCAGACCGCCCTGCTCGGCGATGCGCTCTTCGAGGACGCCGCCGGCCAGCAGGTGCCGTGGATCTCTCCGCAAAGCGCGACCGTCACCGCCGCCGAGGTGGCCGCGCTCGACGACGCCGTGCTCGACAGCCTGCCCGGCTCCTCGGGTCTGTCGGGGACCGAAGCCCCAACCCGCCACGTCAACGGCAACGCGCTCGGCGAGTACCAGCCGCTCACGATCGCCACGGCCGACGCCAAGCCGCTCGCGCGCTTCTACGCCGCCTTGCGCGAGCTCGAGGCCGGCCGCGATCCCGACGGCAAGGTCCGCGTGCTGATGTACGGGGCCTCCCATACCGACGCCGACATCTATACGCACTACATTCGCGCGTACCTTCGCGAGCGCTTCGGCGACGGCGGGCACGGCTTCGTCCACGTCGCCAAACCCTGGAAGTGGTACGGGCACGTCGAGATGCTCACCGAGGGCTTCGACCGCTGGCGCACCGAACACGCCCAGCGACGCAAGGGGCGAGACGACGGCTACTACGGCCTCATGGGCGCCAGCCTGTCGGCCACCAGCAAAAAAGCGTGGGGACGCGTCACGCACCGCGACGGCAGCGTGGGCTCGAACTACGAGCTCTACTACCTGTCGCAGCCCAAAGGCGGCAGCTTCAAGGTCTTCGTCGACGGAGCGCAGCACGCCAAGGTCTCGACCAAGGCTGACGCGTTCGCGGCCGGCTACTATGCGATCGACCTGCCCGAGGGTGCGCACAGCATCGAAGTCCGCCCCGTCGGCAACGGCGAGGTCCGCCTGTTCGGCATGACCATCGAGCGAGACACGCCGGGCATCGTCGTGGACACGCTCGGCATCGGCGGAACGCGAGCCTCCAACATGCTGCGCTGGAGCGAGGATGTTTGGTACGACAACGTCCGCCGTCGACAGCCGGACTTGATCACGCTCGCGTACGGCACCAACGAGGCGAACAGCGGGATCTCGCGCGAGCGCTACGCAACGCGCCTGCGAGACGTGCTCACCCGCCTCAAAACCGCCGCGCCTCAAGCCGACTGCCTGCTCGTGGGGCCTGGAGACTTTCCCAAGAAGGGTGCCGAGGGCGTGTACGGGCCGCGCGAGTCGACCTCGTACATTCTCGAGGCGCAGCGTGAAGTCGCCTTGGAGATGGGCTGTGCCTTCTGGGACCTGCGCGCCTTCATGGGCGGCGAGATGGCGATGGTCGACTGGGCCACGGCCACCCCGGCCATGGCCAAGAAAGACCACATCCACTTCACCCGCCGCGGCTACGTCCGCGTGGGCATGGGCATCGTCGACGCGATGATGGCCGGCTTCGACGGCAACGACGTCCTCGCCAACTCCACGCCGGACTGACGCGGGCTACCCGCGGGCCGGACGACGGGAGTCGAAGACGACCGACATCACCGCAAGCGAGAAACCGACGACCAGGATCGAGAGGATGAAGCTCATGGCGCACTCCGACGGACATGCGGTCCGTTGCTCGTACGGTACGCGTGATCACGGTCACGACGAAGAAAGCTGCGAATCGTGACTCCCTGGCGAGTTCGTGGTGGCATCACCGTCGCGCTCTCATGAGCACCACCGTCCTCTTCGTCGGCGTGGTCGTCTTTGCGTTCGTCGCGGGGCGCTTCATCGACCGCTTTGCCGCCAAACTGCTTCTGCTCTCGGGCATGGAGTACCTCGCACTCGGCATCGTGCTCGGGCCGATGTCGCCGATGGGCCCGATCTCGCAGGAGACGCTGCAGGCGCTGGACCTGTTCGTCTCCACAGTGCTGGGGGTGATTGGATTTCTAGTGGGCCTGGGCGCACGACGGGGTCGCGGCGGCACCGAGTTCACGCTGGCTGGCCTCGCCTCGGCCGCCGGCGTGGTCATCACGGTCGGCCTGCTCACGACGGGCGTACTTCAGCTCCTCGACCCGGACCTCCTTCAGGCCGAGCCCCTCCTCGCCGAGCCGGTCCAGGTCTCCGGCGACCTGCTCATCTCGTTCTGGCTCTCGCCCGACGGGCTGTGGGGTGGCCTGACGATCGGCGCAGCGGCTGCCGCCTGCTCTGCGTCACTCATCGACGTCGCGATCGACAGGTTCTCGGTCTCGCCGAAGCGGACCCGCCTGCTCCGCACGATGGCCAGCTCGGCGCAGCTGCTCGCCGCGTTCGCGTTCGGCATGGCGATGGCTGGCCACAGGGCTGCCGAGGCAGCGTCGGACCTGGGCCTCACGCTCACCGAGTGGTCGGTCATCACGGTCGTTGCGGGGGCGGCGACCGGAATCCTCTTCAGCGTTTTCCTGGGTCGCGAAGACGATCCGATGCGGATGCTGGTGGCTACGATCGGCGTGGTCGTCTTCGCCGCGGGCGTCGGCTCAGGGCTGGGCGTCTCCCCGCTGTTCGTCAACGTGATGGCGGGGCTCACCGTCGCCTTCACCTCACCGCATGCGTCCCGGCTGCATCGCGCGCTCGACCCCCTTCGCTTCCCGACCACCGTGCTGATCCTGCTGCTTGCGGGCGCGACGTGGGTCCCGGCCAAGCCGATGGTGTGGGTCGTCGTACCAATCTACGCGGTGGTCCGGATCCTCCTGCGCCGTGGCTTCACGCGCCTGGCCGTGGCGACCTTCGTGCCCGAAGGATCACTCGGCGTCGGCCTGGGGCGGGGCATGGTGGGTCAGGGCGTGCTCGCGGCCGCCATCGCCGTCGCGTTCTCCCAGCGTTTCCCGGATCTCATGCCCACGGTCGGCACGATCATCCTCGGCGGTCTGGTCATCTCCGACGTCCTCGCGATGCGGTCGCTGCGTCGCTACCTCGCCGACGTGGGCGAGATTCAGGTTGCCAATCAAGCGCCGCCACCCGAGCCTCCCGCCCCCAAGCCTACGGAGTCACATCCCTGATGAGAGTGTTGATCCTCGGCGCCGGCGAAGTCGGCCGTCACCTCGCCCGCTCGCTGTCCAGCGACGCCAACGTCGTCCTGCTCGACGCCGACGCGCACGCGCTCGCAATCGCCGAGGACGAGCTGGACGTGCTCGTCATGGAAGGCAACGCAACGCACCGCGATGCGCTCGAAGCCGCCGAGGTCAAAGGCGCCGACCTGGTGATCTCCGTCGCCGGCGAAGACGCCGTGAACGTGGCCGCCTGCGTACTGGCCAAAAACCTCGGTGCGCGGCGTGCTGTGGCCCGCGTCGACGATCCCGGCTTCTACCGCGGGCCCCTGGGCGTCGAACGCGGCGTCGCCGGCATCGACGCATGCGTCTGCGCATCACGATTGGTCGGCGTCGACCTGCTTCGCCTGGTCAACCGGGTCGAGGTGGGCTGGACCTCCACGTTCGTGGGCGGTGCAGTCCACGTCGGCGTGGTCGAGATCGGCGACGACTCTCCCGTCGCGGGCGGACCGATCGGGCGACTGGGCACCGAAGCCGCGTCGATCACCCGCGCCGTACTACGCGGCGACTCGATCCGCCTCCCCTCGGAGGTCACCTCCCTCGAAGCGGGCGACCGCGTCATCCTGGGCGGACCGCCCGTTGGCGTGGCGGGCGTGGCTCGAAGCATGCGAGGCCGCGGAAGCAATCGCGTGGTCGTGGTCGGTGGCGGCGACGTGGGTCTACAGCTCGCCCGCGCGCTCTCAGCCCTCACGCGCGAGGTCTCGATCGTCGAAGAGTCTCGGGACCGCTGTGAAGCACTCGCGTCGGACCTGCCCAAGACCACGATCCTGCACGGCAACGGCACCAACCTCGCCTTCTTGCGCGAGGAGCAGATCGGCCTGGCCGAGACCGCGCTGGCCGTGACCGGCTCCGACGAGGTCAACCTGATGGCGTCGCTGCTGAGCAACGAGCTGGGCGTCGAGCACACCTTCGCGCTCGTTCACCGCCCCGGCTATTCGTCGGTCTACGCCCACCTGGGGATCGACGGAACGACCAGCGCCCACGAGGTGCTCTCCAGCACGCTGCAGTGGCTCCTGCCCGGACGGACCGTCGTCAGCTCCTCCACCCTTCCCGACAGCGACTGGTCGGTGCTGGAGCTGCGGGTGCCGCACAACCTGCCGCGCCAGCTTCGGGTTCGGGACCTCTCGCTGGGGGCCTCGACGCGACTGCTCGGCGTCCTTCCCTCGACCGACCCGCACATCGCGTCCGAAGCCAACCCCGTGCTTCAGGGCGGTGAGCACCTGCTCGTCGCCTGCCCGATTCGCGACCGCCGCACCGCCGAGCGCGGCGTGTCGAGACTGGAGTCGGGCACCGGGTGAACCCCCGGGTCGTCAGCAGCTACGTCGGGCTGCTCCTGGGCATCGTCGCCGTGCTGATGCTGGCGCCGGTCGGCATCGCCGTGTTCGACGGAGAGCCGCGCACGGTCAGCGCCTACGCGTTCTCGGCGTTCTGCTGCGTCGCGCTGGCGTTCATCCTGCGCCGCCTGGGTCGACTCCGCCCCGAAGACGAGATTCACCGCAAAGACGCGCTGGGCGTGGTCGGTTTCACCTGGCTAGCCCTGGGCATTCTGGGTGGACTGCCGTTCATCATCGAGGGCTCGATCCCCAACATCCCCAGCGCCATCTTCGAGGCCGTCTCGGGCTTTACGACCACGGGCGCGACCGTGGTCTCCGACGTCGACGGCCTCTCCCGCGCCACCAACCTGTGGCGCTGCCTGATGCACTGGATCGGCGGCATGGGGATCGTCGTCCTGTTCGTCGCCGTGTTCCCGCAGCTGGGTGTCGGCGCGAAGCACCTCTTCAAGTCCGAGGTGCCCGGGCCCACCACCGAAGGCCTGCGCCCCAAGATCAAGCAAACCGCCACCGCGCTGTGGTGGATCTACGGCA
Source organism: Myxococcota bacterium (assembly GCA_039024335.1). Classification (GTDB taxonomy): domain Bacteria; phylum Myxococcota_A; class Polyangia; order Nannocystales; family Nannocystaceae; genus CAJXVA01. The sequence goes on along the minus strand of JBCCQM010000010.1, from coordinate 19,400 downwards.
GCCTCACCGCGCTCGCGACCGTCTTGCTGGTGCTCGCCGGAATGCCGCTGTTCGACGCCATCTGCCACGCAATGTCTACGCTGGGCACGGGCGGCTTCTCGTCGAAAGGTGCCAGCGTCGGCGCGTTCCAGAGCCCCACGATCGACTGGATCATCAACGCGTTCATGCTGATCGCGGGGCTGAACTTCGGGCTTTACTACGGGCTGCTGCGGCGAAAGTGGCGGACGTTCTACCGCAACTACGAGCTGCGCTTTTACCTGACGGTCAACCTCGTGGTGATCGGCATCGTCGCCGTGAGCATCTTCGAGAAGCACGGCACGTGGTCGGACACGATTCGCCACGCCACGTTCCAGACGCTGGCGGTCACCACGACCACCGGCTTCATGACCGAGGACTTCGACACCTACCCGAACATCGCCCGCTTCGCGCTGTTCTGCTGCATGTTCATGGGTGCATGCGCGGGCTCGACCGCCGGCGGGCTCAAGGCGTCGCGGGTGTTCGTGCTCGGCAAGGTCGTGCTGCGCGAGCTGAGCGTGGTCGTGCGTCCGCACCAGGTCAACGCGATCCGGGTCGGCAACGGCACCGTCAGCCAGGACGTCGCCCGCGGCATCGCCACGTTCTTCGCGGCGTACTTCTTCTTGTTCGCGATTGCGTCCTTCATCCTCGTCGCGCTCGACCTCGACCTCATGTCGGCGATGAGCGCCACGATCGCGTGCCTCAGCTCGGTGGGCCCGGGCCTCGACGCCGTGGGCCCCACGCAGAACTTCGGCTTCATTCACGGTGCGGGCAAGGCCGTCCTGTGCCTGTGCATGATCGCCGGACGCCTCGAGATCTTCGCGCTGTTCGCCATCTTCTCGGCCCGAACCTGGAGGCGGTGACGTGCGTCGATTGTTCGTCGTCCTCCTGCTGCTGTTGATGATGCTGGGCCTCGACGCCCTGCGCGGCGACGAGTCCGTCACCCTGGCCACGATCGGCTTCGTCGTGCTGGCCGCGTTCGCGATCGCCGAGCTCGGCGGGCGCATGTCGCTGCCCAAAGTCACCGGCTACATCGTCTCGGGGGTCGTGCTCGGCCCTTATGCGGCCGACGTCCTCACCAAGGGCGTCGTCGCCGAGATGAACATGTTCAGCACGCTTGCGTTGGGGCTCATCGCCACCACCGCGGGCCTGGAGCTCGAGCTCAAGGGGCTCGCCAAGCTCACGCGAACGCTCGCCGCGACGATCGGACTCAAGATCGTGCTGTGTGCCCTACTCGTGGGCGGCGCCATCGTTGGCATGGGTCTGGGGACGGACCTGCTCGGCCTCTCGAACGACGCCCAGGTCTATGGACTCGCGATGCTGCTGGCCGCGCTGGCGATCGGCACGTCGCCGGCCATCGCTCTCGCGGTCGCCTCGGAGAGCAACGCCAAGGGCCGCCTGACCGAGCTCGTGCTGGGCGCTGCAGTCGCCAAAGACGTGGTGGTCGTGGTCGCGTTCAACATCGCGCTGGCCACCGCGCTGGCCCTGTCTGCCGGGGGAGCACTGGGCGGCGAGGTGCTGCTCCACGTCGCCGAAGAGATTGGCGTCAGCGTCGTCGCAGGCGCCATCCTCGGCGGTCTGCTCATCGCGTACCTGCGGTTCGTGAAGACGGAGATGCTGCTCTTCGTCACCGCGATGGTCCTCGTGGTGGCGGAGATCGCCGTCTACCTCAAGGCCGAGCACCACATCATCCTCGAGCTGCTGCTGGTCTTCATCGTTGCGGGCATGATGGTCCGCAACCTGACGCCCAAGCTCGAGCACGACCTGCTCGACCCGCTCAAGACCGTCTCGCTCCCGGTCTTCATCGTGTTCTTCACCAACGCGGGCGCGAAGATCGATCTGGGCGCCACGTGGTCGGTGCTGCCGGCGGCCCTCGTGGTGTGTGCAGCCCGCGGCATCGCCTACTACGCCTCCGCGCGCGCGGGCGGCAAGGTCGGGCGCGAAGAGCCCACGATTCAACGCCTGGCGTGGTTGGCCTACCTGCCGCAAGCCGGTGTGGCGCTGACGCTGCTCGCCCTCGCTCTCGGCCGGTTCGACGAGAGCATGGCGGGGCTGGACGCCCAGACCGCGGCACTCGTCGAGGAGCTCGCCTCAGTGGTGGCGAACCTGGGCATTGCGGTCGTCGCGATCAACCTGCTCGTCGGCCCGATCACGCTGCGGGTCGCGCTGAGAAGCGCCGGAGAGATCGGCTCGGCCGAAGACGAAGAGACCGACGACGCCGCCGAGGAAGCGCCCCCCGAAGAGGAAGGGCCGGGTCTGGAGAGCCTCGAGTCGGCGCGGCTGCGCACCCTCGTGACCGATACCCGCGCCGCCTATCTCGAAGCATGGGATCCCTGGCTCAACGCCGAGCTGCGGCCGAAGCTCGCCGAGCTCACCCGCCAGTTTGCGGGCAGCGAGGGTGGCTCGGGCAGCGACGCCGACAAGGTTCTCTCTCGCGTCGAGCGGCTTCGTCCCAGCCAGTACGCGCTCGACCTGGAGCCCCTGCGCGAAGTCCTGCTGCACCAGTCGGACTACACGCAGACGCTGCCGCTGGTCGAGGTGGTCCCGCTCGAATCTCACCTCGCAGCGCTGCAGCCGGGTGACGACGTCCGCACGAAGGTCCGCAAGCGAGCCGCCGGCTTCTTCTCGTTCTTCACCGGACGCAACCGTCGTCGCCGCCAAGTCCCCGTGCAGCTCGCGGCCCGCGTGGCCTTCGAGCCGCAGATGGTCGACCTCGCCGAGTCCACCATGCGCGCGTGGCAGCGACACCAGGCCCGGTGCCTCGAAACCCTGCAGCGCGCGGTCTTGGGCACCGCCACGTGGGAGGAGACCCGCAAGGACCTCATCGCGCTCGGGGAGCGCCTCGAGCAGCAGCTCCTCGAGGACCGCGAGGTCGCGGTGGGGTCCGCCAGCCGAAAGCTGATCAAGATCTTCGCCACCGCCGGAGCGCCCGGCAAGGGCAGCCGCGCGGCGGTTCGATTCTCCCGAGTCGAGCGCGACATCGAGGCGAGCCTTGCCCGCATGGCCAAGGACACCGCCGCGTGGCCAACCCGGCAGAAGGCCGCGATCACGCTGCTGGAGTTCGTCGCCGCGGTCGAGCGCGCGCAGGCCCGCCTGCAGGACCGCCTGCAGAACGACGTGACGAAGCCGCTCGACGACGCCTTCGGCACCCTCACCACCGAGGTCGGCGAAGAGCTCAACCGGCTCGGCACGATTCAGCTCCCCGAGGGCAAGGACCTCGACGACGAGCAGTGGACGCGCATGGGTCTGCAGTCGGGCGCGGTGCTCACCAAGCCCGCCGCCAAGGCCCTTCGCGCCGCGAGCTCTCGGGTCCGACGCGCCACGTCAACCTCGTCGCCGTTCGCGGCGCTGATGGCGTTCGTCAACGATGGAGAGCCGCGCCTGGAGATCGTGCCGTCGCTCGCCGACCTCATCGACACGCCGCGGCCCGCCACCGTCAACGTCGTCACGGTCGACGTTCGCGAGCTCAAAGAGGTGCAGATCGCCGGCCGCCTGCTGCCCTCGGTCGAGCAGCGGCTGGAGTCGGTGAGCGAGCAGTTCTCCGCCGCGCGCGACACCATGCGCGAGGCCGCCACCCTCGTCGGCTTCGGCTATCAAACGGCCGAGAAAGCCCGCGAAGAAGGCGACAACAAGCCCCTCGCGCGCCTCGAAGAGGCCGTCTCGCGGGCGCGAACCATGCTGGAGACGCTGCCCGACGGGCCTTGCAAAGCCTGGGGCGACGTTCGCGACGAGCTCGGCCAAGACGTCGATGAGATGTCGCGGCGCCTCGTCGAGGCGGCACGCGCCGTCGCGCGAGGCCAGCGCTCCGACGTGGAGACGCTGCCGACTACGCAGGAGCAGATCCGGTCGGTTCTCAAGGAGGCGCTCACGTCCGTCCGCGCGTTGGCCGGCCGCGCGTCGGGCTTCTTGCAGCGTGGAACCGCGGGCGACCTCGCCGAGCGATACCGCCTCCGCGCCCGCGGCGAGCGGCTCGACGCGCAGAGCATTCGCGCGCTGCTCGACGAACAACGCAAGCGCCGACTCCCGGGCGTCGACGGCCTGTACGCGTCGCTGTTCACCTCTGGCCCGCTTCGCGACCCCCGCCTGTACGCGCTGCATCGCGACGCGCTGCGGGCCACCGTCAAGGCCGAGCGCGCCTGGCAGTCGGACGCCAGCAGGGGCAACGGCGCGCTCGTGATCGGCCCCGTCGGCTCGGGCAAGACGTCGACCCTGGTCATTGCCCAGCTCAAGCTCAGCACCCGTCGCGTCTTCACGGTCCGTCACGGCGGGACCGAGGACGAGACGATCTGGCGCGCGATGGGCCGCGTGTTCGACGTCGACGCGGAGCCCGAGGCGCTCGCCAAGGTGATGTGTGCCACTCGGAGCGTCGTCCTCGTGGACGACCTGCACGTGTGGTTCTCGCCGGATAGCGCCGGCCTCGCCGACCTGCACCGATTCTTGGAGTTCATGGCCGAGCACGCGTCGCAGACCTTCTGGCTTGCGTCGATCTCGGCCGAGTCGATGGAGGTCCTGCGGGGCTGCGCACCCATCGAAGCGGCGTTCGGCAGCATCGTCCGGCTGCGTCGTCCCTCGCACGGCGAGCTCGACGAAGCCATCGCGGCACGTCACGACCTCTCCGGCCTGGATCTCGAGCTGCCCCGCCACTGGCGCGCGGACTGGCGCCGCCGCCTGCTCCGTCGCAGCGAGCGCTCGTCGTACGCCCTGGACCTGGCGACGGCCTCGGGCGGCAACCTTCGACGCGCGCTTCAGCTGTGGTTGGCGCACGCGTCGCTCGGCAAAGACACGGTCACCCTCGCGCCGCTGTCCGGGCTGTCGTGGAGCGTGCCGTTCCTGGCCCGACTGCCCAACGCGGTGCTCGCCGTGCTCGCTACGCTTCTTCGCCACGGCCCGACCAACGTTCCCACGCTGGCGCGCTGCACCGGCCTTCCCGAGACCGTGCTCATTCAGGCCGTACGCTTCGCCTCCGCGGCGACGCTCGTCCGCGAAGTGGAGCGCAGCAAGCACTACGAACTCGACGCGTCCTTCGTCGACGACGTCTCCACCGCGCTCGCCGAAGCGGGCATCTTTGCCGGAGGCGGTGACTCCCCATGACGCCGAGCGAAACGACACCGAGCGAAGCCACGCCGAGCGAAACGACGCTGGGCGACCTGGGACTGGGCGACCTGGGACTGGGCGATCTGGGACTGGGCGATCTGGGGTTCGGCGAGATGGTGAGCAGCGAAGCGACGCTGACCGACATCACGCTCAGTGAGCGCCTCCTGCAGGAGTTCGAGCGTGCCCAAGAAAGTCTCGATCCGGGGGCGGTCCTCTACGTGACCGCGCTGTTCGTCGTCGGGTACCTCATTCGGCGCACGCTACTCGCGGCGACGCGCGTGGTGTGGCGATTGGGGTGGGACCGTGCGCGCCGCCTCGCTCGCGCACGCTCGATCGTCGACGTCACGCTGATGGTCGTCATCACGCTGCTGATCCTCAAGCAGACGACGTCGGTCGCACCGCTGCTCACGGGGCTCATCGTCGGCCTGACCGCGATCCTCATCGCGATCGCCCTCCCCACCTGGGTGCAGGACTTCGTGGCGGGCGTGGCGCTCGCAACCCGAGCTCGCTTCCGCGAAGGTGACCTGGTCAAGCTGCCGTCGGCGGTGGGATCCGTCCGACATATCGGCGTGTGGCGCACGGCCATTCGAGCGGGCGACGGCGGCACGCTGTCCGTGCCGAACCGGGAGATGCTGGCCAACACGATTCAGGTCGGCCGCGAGCAGCGGGCCGCGCCGATCGAGGTCGTCTTGCCACCCGAAGCTTCGGCCACGCCCGAGGCGCGCGAGGACCTGCTACGGCTCGCTCGCCTCAGCGCGTTCCGGCGCGGCGGCAGTCGCCCGACCCTCACCGAGACCGAGCGCGGCTGGGTCATCGCGCTGCAGACGTGGTCGACCCGTGACATCGACGGAGCCCGCCGCGCACTCGAGCGCCAGCTGCTCGGCAGCAACGAACCGGAGGCCTCATGACGTATCGCGCACCGCTCCTCGCCCTCGCGCTCGCGCTGGGCTGCAACGTCGAGCTGATCGAGCCGGAGAGCATCGCCGGGGCGTCACCGCGGCAACGACTCGGTCCCCTTCCGCAGCGTCCGGCCCAGTCCGACCAGGGCGATCCCACGGCGCGCTGGACCGCCGCCATCCGGCGCAACCTCGCCTTCCTCACCGACGCCAGCCTCGGCGGCCGGCGCCCCGGCACCGAGGGCGCACGACTCACCCAGATTGCGATCGTCTCGTTGTTCTCCGACGGGGGGCTGATCCCCTCCGCACCCACGCTCGGTTGGACGTCATCGGTCGGCATCCGGACGGTGCAGGTCGTCGACCCCAAGCTCACCGTGACCATGCCGGTCGAGGGCGCCGAGCCGGAGCTCGTGGAGATCACCGAAGGTCTTTGGCTTCGACACCGAGGGGCCGCGGGCACGTTTCACCTTCCGATGGAAGCGGTCGCCTTGGCGCCTCAAGTCCAGCTGGCGGACCGTCTCGCCGTAGGCATCGTGCCGGTCATGACCGAGGTCGTCGACCCCACCTCGCGCTTCCGCGGCCTGTTCGACGCGCTCGCACACCGCGGCCCCGGCGGCTGCCTGCTCAAGCTTCCCTCCGACCAGAATCCGACGCTTCGAAGCGCGGCAGAGGGCTGGTCCGGGGTGGAAGTACAGCCCCGTCTACTCGGCAGCGAGCCCCCTGCGGGCCTGCCGGTCGAGGGCTTCGTCGACGACGCGGCCTTCGAGGTGCTCACGCGTGCGGCGACTACGGCGGGGAGCAAGGTCGACGTCTCGTTCACCGCGCAAGAGCGATGGTTCGAGGACAACACCGTCGTCGGTCGCTTCGCCGGAGGCCGCAAGCCCGAGCAGGTTGTTCTGGTCACGGCCAACTGGGACGCGGGTGGACTGACCGAGCCGACCGAGGACGGGGGCGAAGCGCAGTCCGCGACGGGTATCGCCGTGCTGCTCGCCGTGGCCGAGCGCATCGGTCGGCTGCGTCAAGAGGGCGGCCGCATCCCGGTGCGCTCGATCGTGTTCGTGGCGGGCGCTGCCGGCAGCCTCGATGACCTCGGCCTGCGCCAGCTCGCCCAACAAGGGATCGCGCTGCCCGAGAACATCGTCGCCATCGTGCACCTCGAAGACTTGGACTGGACGGCACCGACCCTCACCGTCGTCGGAGGGCAGCGTTCCACCGTGGGTGAGCTCGTCCGGGAGCTGCTGCCGCTGGCGCAGCTCACCGACCACGAGCCCGGCTACGGGCACATGGCGTTCCAGCTCTCCGAGGTTCCGCGCGTGACGCTGACGCGACGGGGTGGCGCTGCGCCGCAGGTGCTCGATCCCGCGGCACCGCTGACCAACCTCGCGACGTCGGCCCGCGTCGCCTTCGACCTGGTGTGGGAGCTTGCCGACGCCGTGGAGACGCCCGCCGTGATCCTGCCGCGGCTCGACGCCCCAACCGCGCCCGCGCCCGAGCCCGAACCTGCGCCCACACCTCCACCCGAGCCCGCCCCATGAGCCACGTGCCCACCCCGGTCCGGATGCAGCTGTGCATCGAAGACATCCTCCGCAAGCGGGTGCCGCTGTTCGACGGCGTGCAGTCGCTGCTCGCGCTGTCATCCGAGGTCCCACAGCTTCGCGGCGACCGTGACCTGCGCAAGCTCGAAGAGCTGCTCGCCACGGTCGATCACCTCGCGATCGGAGAAGCCCGCGCGCACTGGGAGCGCACAGCGCTCCACCGCCAAGACCGCGAGCTGCTCGAGCTCGAACGACGCCATGAAGACGCGGTCTTCTACGCGTGTCGCCGGATCGAGCAGACCTTGGCCCGTTGATCCCACACCGTCGGGTGCGGTGGTTCGGTGCAGGTTTCGATCGCACTCAACTGCACCGCGGCGCGAGCTTTTGGCTGACACCGTGCAAACCGGCTGGTAGGCTCAGGACATCCACGAGTGACGCGGCGTGCAGCGGGATCGACCGGTCCAGCGCATCCGTGATGCTCGATAGCAACGTCGTCCGCTCGGGCGTTTCCCCGCGGTTTTCGCCATGCCACCGGCGATCCCTGGCTACGCCGTCGCGCGCACGCACCCACTCACGGTCCCCGTCCAGGAGCGTGCTTTTCGATGCAGCCATCCACCCTCGACGCCACATCCGCCCAACCCGACGACCTGCTCTTCTCACCCGCGCAGCGCATGGTCGAAGAGCGCAACCCCGACTCGGGACTCTTCACGGTCGCGCAGCTTCAGCAAGCCGAGCGCGCGGCGTCGCACCGCCCCAGCGACGACGACGCAGGCTCCGGCCTCGTGAACGTGGCCGAGCTGTTGAAGCCGCCGGTCGTCGACGTCGACGTGCCCGAGCCCGCGGTCGTCGCCGCGCCGGCCCCCGTCGACCTGAACGCGCCCGACCCGAGCTCTCCAAACCATCTCCCCGATCCGGACCCGGACACGACCCGCCGCGCCTGGCTCTCGCCCGGCGTGCTCGTGCTCGCGGTGGGCCTGCTCGTCGCGGCCGCGGCTGCGATCTCCTAGCCGCGAAGCCCACGGGAACCGCTAGCGCAGGCCGGTGGCCTTGCGCACGCGATCCATCGTGGCGCGGGCGACCTCGCGAGCCCGCGCTGCGCCGGCCTGCAGCACCGCTTCGACCCGCTCGGGGTTCGCGATGTACTCCTCGCGCTTCGCTCGCGCGTCAGCGAAGTGCGCGTCGATCTTGGCGGTGAGGATCTGCTTGGCGTGGCCGTAGCCGAACGGCGCCCCGTCGCGCGCGCCCGCCCGATACCAACCCGCGATCTGCTCGAGTTCTTCGCCCTGCACGAAGAGCTTCAACAGCGCGAACACGTTGCACGTGTCGGGGTCGAGCGGATCGCCCAGCGACTTCGAGTCGGTGACCACGCCGGCAACGCGCTTCTTGAGTTTCTTGCCCGACAAGAAGATCGGGATCGTGTTGTCGTAGCTCTTGCTCATCTTCTCGCCGTCGATGCCGGGCACCTTCGGCACCGGGCTCAGGCTGTACTCGGGACGATGCAGCACCGGCGGCTCCGCACCGAACGCCTCGTTGACGTGCGTGGCCATGTCTTGGGCCATCTCGACGTGCTGGACCTGGTCCTTGCCGACCGGCACGACCGACGCGTCGTAGATGAGGATGTCGGCGGCCATCAACACCGGGTAGTAGAAGAGGCCGACCGAGGGCCGAATGCCCTTGGCGATCTTGTCCTTGTAGGAGTGGGCGCGCTCGAGCAGGCCCATGCCGGTGACGCTCGCGAGAATCCAGCTCAGCTCGACGTGCTCCATCACATCGGACTGCCGGAACAGGGTGACCTTCTCGGGGTCAAGGCCGAGCGAGAGATACGTGGCCGCCACGTCGAACACCGACGTGCGCAGCTTCTCGGCGTCCCGCACCGTCGTGAGCGCGTGGTAGTCGGCGATGAACACGAAGCAGTTGCCCGCGTACTCCTCCTGAAGCTTCACGAACTGCGCGATGGCGCCGAAGTAGTTGCCCAGGTGGAGTTCGCCGCTGGGCTGAATGCCCGAGAGGAGGCGAGGCGGGAGTTCCGACATGTCGCCGAAGATGTCAGAACCGCAGGTGCAGCGCCAGTCCGCCTCCGCGGGCAGACGCGCGCGGCATCAGGCTGACTTCGGGCGCCTGCGAATGCTCGCGATGCCACGCCTTCCAGTCGCGTCGGGTGCGGACGCCGCGGGCGAACAGGAAGCCCGTGGCCACGCTCAGGGGAACGGCGAAGCCAAACGACAGCCCGGCAGCGATGCGGTTGCCGCGAGCGAACGTCGCGGGGTCGCTGCAGGCGAGCTCGGCCGCGCCGGCGAGGCAGTCACGCCGCGCTTCATCGATCTGCGTCAGCTCCCAGACGCCGCGGGCGATCACCACCGCGGTGACCACGGCCGCCACGCTGCCCAGCCCGAACTCGAGGGTGCCGTTGCGCGTCCCTTCCTCGGACGTGTCCGCAGCACGACGCGCGGCCCGTCGCTCCTTTCCGGACTTCTTCTCGGGCGCGACCTGGTAGGGCTTGTCGGCGGCGCGAGCCACCGGAGCCAGTGTCAGGCCGATTCCAAGGCCCAAAGCCAACGCAGCCGCGCGCACGGCCTCCAGTGTACCCGAGCACCCCACCAGCCCGGGCAGGTTGCATCCCTTCGAGCAAGCGGCCGCCACACACGTTGCAGTCCGCAACGCCCTGTGCGCCGTGGCACGACGGAAATCGCCGCAGGAAGGTTGGCACCGGCCGTGCAGGTTCAAGGGGCACGATGCTCGCCGCCGTCTCGATCTGGCTCGCCATGACGTTCGCCTCCGCTGCGCCTGCCGCCGCGCCCGCGGACGCTCCATCGTTCGAGGCGCCCACCCCCGCAGCGCCCGCCGCTCGAAAGCGCAGCGGGCTGCGCGACCCGTTCGGGCCCAAGCCCCCGGCTCGAATCCCCCCGGGCACGCTCCCTGCCACCGCGCCCCTGCACGACCCGTTCGACGCCGATCGCCTCAACCGGAGCCTGCCCACCACCGCCTCCAGCGTACGGGCGCCGTTCGGCGAATGATATGCATTGTGGGTGCGGCGAATCGTGCTCGCTCTGGCCTTCGCGTGCGGCTGTACGCGGCATGAGCCACGCGAGCCCCCCGAGGCCGTCGCGCAGGTTCCCGTCGAGCCACCACGACGCTGGGGCTCGGTGGTGGGCAGCGTCGAGCCGTCGGGTCCCGGCCTCATCGTCGGCGGCGCGGGTTTCCTCGTCGGTCGCGCCCCCACCCTGCTGGCCATGCTCGAAGTGGCCGCAATCGAGCTCCCCATCGGATTGCAGACCCGGCTCGACGACGCCCGACCGGTGACCGCAACGCTCGGTCGCGTCGTCGGGTCTGCAGCGCTCCATCACCGACTCCACGTCCCCACGACCGACCTCGCATCGTGGCTCTCGACGGTCCCGACCGAAGACGGGCCAAGGTGCGCGGCTCTGCCCGCAACCGCGACCTGCGTTCGGTGGAACGGATGGACCCTCGGGCTGCGCGACGATGGCGACGCGCTGCTCGTCGACGCGATCGAGGGACGCGTTCGCTCCGAGCACGAGCGCATTCGGAACGAGATCGTCTCGGCCGAACGCACCGCCGTCGTGCCGCTCGAGGCCCTGCGCGGGCAGGTCATCGCGTGGGTCGACGCGACCCTGGCCGCGGACGCGCTCACGCATCGGGGCGCTACGCTGCCACCACGTCCCCCTTCCTTTCGCTCGATGACGCTGCAGTGGAGCGTCGTTGCAAACCGGCGGCACCGCGGGCAGGTCGAGTGGACGCGAGCCCAGGCGTGGCCGACTCCACCGCGCAGCGACGCATCCCTGCCATCGATGTCCGCACTCTGCGACGGGGCCGTCGTATGTGGACGAACCGGAGCCTGGCCGAATCCCGCCGACGCCCCCTCGTCTGGGGAGTGGGTCTTGCCGCCCCTCGAGGGACCCGATGCCGCTGCGCTCGCCCTGCTGAGCTGGCCGTTCGTGGTCGATGCCTCCGCACGCCGAGCCCGAGCTGCGGTTCCCGAAGCTGCGCGGGGTTTCGTCGACGGCGCCCTCGCCCAGCTCGCGGGCGTGCACGGCTCCGGCCTCCGCGCCGTCGACCCAACGCACTTCATCGCCTTCGTCCGGGCCGACGCAGGCGTGGTGAACTTCGTCTCCGGAGTGCTCGCCTACGCCGGCCTGCCGCCAAAGACGGTGACCCTGTCCAACGGAGCGCAGGTCTCGTGGACGCACCTGCCGGGCGCGGCCGCAGGCCTGCTGCTGGCGCTCGACGATGGCCCAGATCCTGAGCGCGGCTGGATCGCGCTCACCAGCCAAGGCGACATGTTCGTCTGGCTCGTCGACGCACCCAAGACCCTCGCCAGCGACCCGGGCTTCGAAGTCCACCTGGAACCCGACGCGGCCGCAGCGTTGGGCCTGCGTATGCGTGGCCCCGTCGACGTGGCGCTGTCCGCCCACGGCCCTACCCTGCGTGCCGACGTCCGCGCGGAATCGACACTCCTTCTCCCGCCCAAGCCATCAGCGAAGGCTCCCTGACCGCAACATGTGTCATCAAGCACACGCGATCCGCGCAGCTGTAACACCCCACCACTCGACGGCATGCGGTACGGTTTGGCCGTGGGCATGCTCCGAAGGGCCAAAGAGCGCATCGACCGGTTCCGGGCAGGGTCGCCTTCGCTCGACTGCGCCAAGCAGACCCTCGGTTCGAGCTATGGCAGCCACACCGTCTGCCTCGAGGGGCTGAATGACCAGAGCGTCATCTACTCAGCCGGCATCGGTGAAGACATCTCATTCGACCTCGCGGTGATCGAGGCGACCGGCGCGACCGTTCACGGCTTCGACCCCACCCCGCGGTCGCTCGAGTGGCTCGCCACCCAGACGCTGCCCGCTCAGATGCACGTGCACGCCTACGGACTCGCCAGCTTTGACGGCACGGCGATGTTCAACCCGCCGCGCAACCCGAACCACATCTCGCACACGCTGCTGGACCGGCCCGAGACCGCCGCCGATGCGTTCGAGGTGCAGCTCAAGCGCGTCCGCACGATCGCGACCGAGCTCGGGCACGCCAAGATCGACGTGCTCAAGCTCGACATCGAAGGCGCCGAGTACGACGTCCTCGACGACCTCGAACAGGACGACCTCGTCTTCGACCAGCTGCTGATCGAGTTCCACCATCAGTTCGAGGCGATCTCGTTCGCCCGAACGCAGCGGGCCGTGAAACAGATCGAAGCGATGGGGCTTCAGCTGTTCCACATCTCCGACTGCGCCCGCGAGTACTCGTTCCTGCGGGCGTAGGAGTGGCTCGGTCCGAGCTGAGCGAGGTGCGTCGCAGGAACGGCGCGACATGCCGTCGCACGGCGGACGGTGATCGTTCCACCGACGAGGAGCACAACCGTAGGCGATGCTCCTTGCACTCCTGCTCGCGACCTACGTCCCGACTCCGGCCCCGGACTCCGCGCCGACGCGGCCGGAGCCTCTCCCGCTGAGAGCCGACCTCGAGCCCACGAAGTTCCGTCTTCGGACCGGACGCGTGTACGCCGGAGCCCAATGGCGGGCGACGCTCTCCGGCCCGGACGCACCCTGCTGGGGTAACATGGGTTGCGGCGTGTCGCCGGTCCTTGGCTTCGACCTCGAATCCGGCCGTCGACGCGCTCGCTTGCTCACCGGCTTCTATACGGCGCCCATCCCGTGGGCGACCGGGGGCTCCGGCGGCGACCAGGCCGAGTTCATGATGCTGGAGCTCGGTGGACTGTTCGGCGGTCCGAACGTTCGTGCAGGGCTGAGCGCACGCTTTGGGCTCATGACGTTCATCGGCGGAACGGCCATCGTGCGCGCAACCCCGTTCGTCGGAACACGTGGCGGCCGCCACGGCTTCGAGCTTCGCGTCGGCGGCAGCGGCTATCTGCAGGACCTCGCCGTCGGCCTCAACTACGCGTGGCATCCCGCAAGGCTCGAGCGGAAGCGACGGCGGTAGCGGGTCCGCGTGGGCGCTCAGGGCTTCCGGGCGACGCAGACCTGACCGCGGCTCCACGGCAGCATCCACTCGGCCCGGCCATCACAGACCTCTTCGATCTTCTCGATGTATTGGCCCCGTTGTGCGTCGTGAACCACGAGGACGCCGCCGCTGGGCAGCGCGCTCCAGGCCGCTTCGATGCAGAAGCGGCGCGCCCGACCGTCGACGAGCGTCAGGTCCGGCGTGGCGATACGCTCGAAGGGCGCGTCGATGTAGCTGGCCATGATGCTGCGGTCCCGCTCCGCGCGGTCGCTCCACTCGGCGTACTCCGGCAGCGTCTTGCCCTTGCCGCCCTCTTTGAACATGGGCGGCTCGGGGTCTGCCTCGGCGGGCGGGCGGAAGAGCACCTCCACGCGGCTGGCATCGATGTGCTGCTCGACGCGCGCGTGCCACGCCTTGTTGTGCTCGACCGAGACGTACTGCTCGATGGTGTCGTACAGCGCCGGCAGCAGCAGCGTACTGCCGCCCGAGCCCCACTCGATGACGCGCGCCGGACGGACCGCGGCGAACACGGCGGACACCTGCGACTGCTCCTCCGGGCTCATCGCCGGCGGAAACGCGAGCTCGCGCCCGAGCCCCCCGCGTGGCGGGCCTTCGGGATCTCTCTTGCGGCTGAAGAGCGCCATCGCGGCGGACGGTAGTACGCCCCGCAACAGCGGTCCAGCGGACTACCAGCAGTTGCCGGAGTTCGGCTCGTTCGTGTAGCTGCCGTAGAACCAGTTTCGGCGGCCACCGTCGGACAGCACGCCGAGGTGAATCGTCACGCCCCCGAGCCCGATCGACATGTTCAGCCGCGGGTCCACGTCTGCGCCTGGAGCGATCTGGTCCGGCGTGACGATGTCTTGTGACCAGTAGTTTTCGCAGAGCCACTGTTGGGCAATCGCGCGGGAGGTCGACGACGAGAAGTCGAGGTCGAGCGCGTCCGCGGGCGGGTGGTCACCACCGGCCGCGCCGCCCACGGCGTCGTTGTAGCAAGGCGGGCGCCACCAGTTGCGGACGAAGATCGGCTCGCCGACGAGGTCCTCGAGCTGGTCGGTGAAGATCGCCAGGGCGGCGCCCTTCTCCCACTGGTCGCGCTCGGGCAGCAGGATGTCGTAGCCACATCCGGTCGCCGCGGATTGGTTGTAGGGCAGCGCCAGCTCTTCGGCGGTCACGAACTGTACGCCGACGTCGTTGAGGTACATCTGAAAGCCCTCGAGCGTGGCCGGGTAGTCCCAAGCGTTGACCGGGTCGCCGCCGAAGTGCTGGATGAGGAACTCGTGGTCGATCTCGTCGACCAGCTCGTCGTCGGGCGGGTCGATCGCGTCGAACGCCTCGGGAATGCAGACGCCGCTGTTGCCGGTCTCGTCGAAGCGCGTCAGGACCTCGCACGTGTAGCCATCGCGGCAGCCCGACTCGGGGAAGAACGCCGAGTCGCACTTCGACAGGCAGTACCCCGCGTTCGACAGGTCCACGTCGACCCCGTTGATGCAGTACGTGACCGGCGTGCCGTCCTCATCGGGGCACGTCGTCGTGCAGGACTGCGTACACGTGCCGCAGGGGAACCCGTCTTCGGGAAGCAGGCACGACCCGCCCGAGAAGCTGCAGTCGCCATCGCTCGCGCAGGGCGAGCCGATCCACGGCGTCTCCCAGCCCGGCGTGCAGTCGACCGGCTCTTCGCCCGTCGGGTCGTCGCCGGTGGGGTCGTCGCTGTCGCTGTCGTCGCCGACGGTGGGATCGCCCGACGGGTCGCCGGTCTCGTCGCCACCGTCGTTGCCCCCGGTGGTGCCGGCGTCATCGTCGTCGTCGATCGGATTGACGTCGGTGCCACCGCCAGTCTCTCCGCTGGGCAACCCCTCCCAGCCCTGCGGTGGGGGGTTGTCCTGCGCGCACGCGCTCGCGACCAACAGACTCGCAGCTAGAACAGCGTTCTTCTTCATTCCGACGATCCCCACCCGAGTCTAGGCGCCTCCGGGGCCTTTCGGCCAGCGCAGCCCGGACGCAGGTGACGTGCGCCCGGGAGCCAAAAGGTTCCCATCTTTGGCTGCAGGAAGCGAGGTTGCACGATCGAACGCGTTCACGTGGACGCAGGAGTGCCTGGCAGCCCCACGAGGGCGGCCCGCCGCGCCTCAGCTGGCGAACTGCTCGGGGACGATGTCGAAGCGGTTCAGCCAGCGATCGATATCCGACAGATCGCAGCCGAGGCTGTCCGCCACCGCGTCCTTGTCCCCGCGGTGGGCCGCGAGCTCCCGGATGATGGTCTCGCGAACGGAGGCGAGGCGCGACGGCGCGGGCACGCCCGCGCTGGGCCACTGGACCTCGCGCCAGATAGCGGCCGTGATCGGGGCGTCGTCTTCACACAGCGCGGTCGCGGCGGAGAGGCAGTGGCTGAGCTCTCGGACGTTGAACGGCCACTCCTGCGCAAGCATGGTCCGAAAGACGTCGACTTTGATGCGCAGGCCCGGCGCGCCGGCCCCCGCGAGAATGCTGCGCGCGAGCAGGCCCAGGTCTTCGCGACGCTCACGAAGCGGCGGGATTCGACACTCGTAGCCGGCAAGCCTGGCGTACAGCTCGGGGCGGAACGTGGCCTCGGCGGTGCGGCGGTGCAGGTTGCTGCTCGCCGCCGCAATGACCCGCACGCCGTCGGCGGGCAGCTCCAGCGCGTCGGAGTCGGTGAGCACCGACTTGAGCAACACCGACAGCAGCTTCGACTGCTCGTCCATCGACAGTGCGCCGACGTCGTCGAGAAATAGGGTGCCGCCACGCGCCTGGTCCAGCAGCGCGTCGCCAGCACCGAACAGCTTGGGCTCTACGGAGCGCGCCATCATGTTGATGGAGATGAACGGGCCGCCGCGGCGCGTCGCCCGGTGAAGCTCACGCGCGAGGACGCTCTTGCCCGCGCCGGTCTCTCCGATGAGCAGCAGCGGCACCCGCGTGGGCGCCAAGCGAGACAGCGCGTGCATGCTGGCCGCGAACTCGGGGTGCACCACCGGAAAGATGCCGTCGCCCACCTCGGTCAGCGGCGCGGCGGACTGGCGCAGCATCCAAAAGCACCGCCCGACCTCGAACACCTCGCCGGACATCAGCTCAGCCTGCTCGACCATGTCGCCCTCGACCAGCGTGCCGTTGCGGCTTTCGTGGTCGATCAGCACCGCCTTCTCGTTCAGCTGCAGGTCGGCGTGGTGGCCGCTGACCCACGGGTGCGGCAACGCGATGCGCAGCACGTCGTCTTCGATCGTGGCGGAGAACGTACGACGCTGCGCCCGCCGGAACTCCACCGTCTTCAGACCGACCAGCGGGAAGACGCGCCCGGCGTCGGCGAATCCGTCTTCGGGAGTCCCCAGAAAGATCAGCCGGCTCTGCGCGGGCGCGGCGGGCACACGGCTGGTGTCGAACAACGTCGGTCCACGCAGCGTGTCTGTTCGGGCCATGCGGCCTGCGATCGTATGTCAAGACCGCGTCTGGGTCGAGAGGCGACTCGCTGGGACCGAGCCTTACCCCAGCCGGAAGCCGAGGCCGATGCGGAAGGTCGAGAACACCACGCCGCTGCGCTGCGTATCGGTTCCGCCGCGGGTCCGCGTGACCAACTCTTGACCAACCATGGGGACACCAAATCCAAGCCCCGCGTGAAGGTCGAGCACCCGCCCGAGCGCGAGCGAGTAATCGCCACCTCCCACGACGGCAAGCCACGGCAGGTCGCGGCGACCCGGCTCGGCAAACCCGTTCCAGCGCAGATGCATGACGCCCGCCTGCATCCCGCCGCACAGCCGCAGCCGATGCACACCGCGATGGGAGGCCGTACAGACCCGCAGATCGCTGGTTTCGACGATGCTGGCGACCTTGCCCTCGCGACCCAGCGTGAAGGAGGGGGTCCCCATTGCGCCCACGCCGACGCGAGCGTGCAGCGTGGGCCGCCCCGCAACCACCGCCACGTCTCCGCCGATCGAAGGGTTGGGCCATACGCCAGGCGAGCCGGTGAAGTCGGCCTCGAAGCGGACGTAGGGAGCGTCTCGCGCGACGCCCCACGGATCGGCGGCACCAACGGGCTCGGCGGCGCCAACGGGCTCGTCGGCCGCATGCGCCGTCGCAGCGATCGTCATCGCCCCCAGTCCCACCGCCATCGCGCCCAACCACCGCATGCGTTCACCATACGCGATCGCGGCGACGCCCGGAACGGGCGCCGAGTCCGCTGTGGTGGTCTAGCAGCCTGTGGTGCAACCCAGCGCGGCGGATCGCGAAGGATTTTTCGCTCCTGGGTAGGAGCCGAAACGCCGCTGTATCGGGCATACCGCAAGTTTTGGCGACACCGCCAGAAGCGAAAAGGACGAGCGAGTCGGCGTGATGGGTTGCACCGCAGGCTGCTAGGAAGCCTCGAACCGCACCGACGCGCGCAACGCCTGCAGCCGAGCGACCGCCGCCTCCCAGGCGCCTCGATCCGAGAACCCGTATCGCTTGTTGTCGTGGACGACCGTGTAGCGGACGCCGGCGAAACCACAATAGAGGAGCTCGTACGCGTTCTTCATGTGCTCGTCACGGACGTACACGCCGCCATCGACGGAAGCGTCCGCGGCCAGCGAGACGATGCCGCGCTCGAGCATCGTCTCGTTGACGACCCATTCTCCGGCCGAGAACGCCTTGGTGCCCACGTCGGGAATGTCGTGCCAGAGAAAGTCCGGCCAGTCCTCGGCGGCCCGATCCGACACCGCGGGGCAGTGCTCGATGGGTTCCCCTCGCGCGTCGCGACGCACCAGGTACTCCAGCCGCGCCGCGCCGAAGCGAGCCTTGATGTCGACGCGCCAGTGCTCGGTTCGTGCCGCCGCGTTGCTGCCGAGCTTCTCCACCTGCAGCCGGGTGACCACGCCGTCCCACACCGCCGCGTCCTTGTCGGTGTCGGCGCAAATGTTCTTGGCCTGTCGCAGCGCCACGTCGAGCAGCGTCTGAAACTGCGCCGGGTTGTCGCGCTTCATCTCGCGACTGAGCGTGACGCGCAGCGGCGACGCCATCGGCAGGCGCACATCCTCGCCCGGCTGCGCCTGCGCCTCCCAGCGTTCGCCGCGCTTCTCATAGCGGAAGAGCTTCGCGACGATCGAAGAGGATGCCGGGTCCCAAAACACCCGGAACAGCCGGCGCGCGACGGGGTCGTCGACGTGGGTGCCGAGAAAGAACATCCCGTCATGCGGACCCACGGCATCCGGAGCCAGCGAAAGCGTGCTCGCCTCGCGCCGCGGGCGGATGAACCCGGTGCCCGGGTCGACGTCGTCGGCCCCGACCGTCAGCTGCAGCGTCGCGCCGGAAACGTCGATGAGGTTGTAGTCGCCTTCGACGGTCTTGAGGTAGCGAGGGTTGGGCTCGAACGTGACCGTGTTGGTGTTCGGCAAGCGCCGGAAGAACACGGTGCCCATGTCCGCCTGCCCGCCGTCGGCCCAGGTGATGCCCTCGACGGTGAACGCGTCGGCCCGACCGCCCAGCGGCCACCGAAAGCCGCGGCCCTGCGCCGGACCGGTCCACTGCAGACGGTCCGGACGCGCGTCGTTGCGGGCTCCGCCAAAGAGGTGGATGCCTTTGACCTCGCGTCCGGTCCCGTCGAGGCGCCGATACATCGAGCCCAGCTCCAGCACGCTGGTGAACGCCTCGAGCAGGAGGTTCCGGCCGTAGACGTGGGTGCGGCCGGTGTCGGAGCGGTACTCTTCCACCGAAGGCGGTGGCGTTTCGGTGAGCGTGATGCCCAGCTGCTCCTGCACCGCCTTCACGTCGCAGTGCCCCGCCCACGAGACCCACTCGATGCGACCTGGCTGCACATACCCGTTGCCATCCCAGTCCAACCGCACGCCTTCGCGCAGCCGGGGATCCCCCACCGCGCGCTGGAACGTCAGCTGCGCTGCGGGAACGGGCGCCC
>JBCCQM010000009.1:0-85665 GCA_039024335.1 Myxococcota bacterium | reverse complement strand
GTTTTGGCTCGCACACCACGGCGACACGTGGGTCGAGAATCCGTTTCTCGGCGGCTATGTTTACGACCCCGCATCGGACGAGTTTTCGGCCACCGAGATCCAGCTGATCGAAGACCCGGACATCTTGTTCGAGGGCATCGTGTACCGAGACGGGCACCTCTACGTGGCGACCCACGCGGGCGGCCTGCGCACGTACACCGTGGATGCCGAGCACCAGCTCACGCTTGCGTCGGTCACCAATGGCTTCGACAACGCCACGAAGATCGCGGTCGGGCAGGGCGTGCTCTACGTCGCCGACCAGGGTGGGGGCGTGAAGGTCGTCGGCTTGGCCGACCCCGCGAACCCGGAGGTGATCGGGACGCTGCCCACCACCGCGATCGCCCGCGACGTCGCGGTCCGGGGTGAGCACCTCGCGGTCTCGATGGGCGGTGGCGGGATCGATCTCTTCACGGTCGGCGACCCACTCGACCCGAGCACGGCGCAGGTCCGCGCACACCTTGCCGTGGACGGCACGGCGCAGGCGGTCGACCTCGGCGACGACATCATCGCCGTCGCGGCCTGGACCCACGTGGCGATCTACGACCTCGAGACGCTCCAGCTGCTCGCGACCGAGCGCGTCCGTCGAACGCCGGAGTTCGAGCAGGACCTGGGCATTGCCCTCGACGGCAACCGCGTCCACGTGGCCGAGTGGGAGGGACTGCACGTGCTCGACTACCGGCCCGGGCTCATCGCGCCGGATCTCGCCGTCGACCAAGACATCGTGGAGTTCGATGCCGACGCGCCGGATTCACGCGTGGTCGTGGTGCGCAACCGTGGCTACCTCGACCTCGACATCGACGACATCGGATTGGGCGTCGACGGCCCCTACACGATCGACACCGCCTACGTCCGCGTGCCGCCGCAGCGCGCCGCGGCGTTCGAGGTGTCGTACGAGCCGGACGGCTTCAACGCGTTCGCGACGCTAGCGCTGCAGAGCAACGACCCCGACGAGCAGCAGTCCCCGCATCAGGTCCCGCTCTCGGCGATCTCGACCGACCTGCTCGACGTCGGAGACACGCTCACCGCGGAGTTCGGCTTCTTGGACCCCACCGGCACGGGCTCGATCGAGGGGCTGCGAGGCCACGTCACCGTGCTGGCCTACTTCGCGCTGTTCTGACCGGTGTGCGGTCTGGAGTTGCCAGACATCGACACCACGATTCACCAGCGCTACGCCGAGCAGGACGTCCTGGTCTACGGCATCCACCCCGGCGACCCGCCGGAGCTGGTCGCCGGCTTCATCGAGCAGACCGGCGTCAGCTTTCCGATCATCCCCGACGAGAACTTCAGCCGCGGCCTGTTCTCGTTCCCCGGGGGTGTCGGCTACCCGTACCCGCGCGACGTCGTGATCGGCAAGGACCTCACGGTCCACTCGATCAAGAACTCGTTCGACCCCGCCGAGATGGACGCGCTGGTGCAGACGCTGCTCGCCGAGGAGTTCGACGAGTAGCGCTCAGCGCACTGCGGCCTCGACCTCGGCCGCGTCCGCGCCGAAGCCCCGAAGCAGGCTGCCGAACAGCACGGGGTACAGCGCATCGACGCGGTGGGCGGCGGACTCGAGCCGGTCGCGACTGCGCAGGTGCCCGAGCCCGTGCGTGGCGCCCCACAGCACCAGGGTTCTCGCGCGTGCGTCACCGGGGTCGAGCGCTCCGGCGTCGGCGGCCGCCTCGAGGCCTGCCCGCGCCACGGCGAGGATCGGGCCGAGCACCTCTTCAACCTCGCGCGCCTGCGCTTCGCTGATCGACGGGTCGAGCGACGAGAGCATCACGTCCATCAGCCGGTGGTCGTCGCGCGCGTCCTCGCGGCTGCGCACGTAAAACGCGAACGGAGCGACGACCCGGCGCAGGTGGGCGACCGCGTCGGCGGGGGCGGGGCGCTCGAGGTGGATCCGCAGTCGCTCGCCGAACCGCGACACCGCACGCTGCTGCAGCGCCGTGATCAACGCCTCCTTGCTGGGCACGTAGCGGTACAGCCCGCCGACGGCGACGTCGAGGGCCTTTGCGACCTTGCCGAGCGTCAAGCCGGCGAGCCCGTCCTCGATGACGATCGACAGCGCCGCGTCGAGCACGGCCTCCCGCTTGGCCGCGAACTTTCGCGCCTGGCGGGGCGAGCGGGACGGGGGCTCGGCAGAACTCACGGGCGTCATCCTACATTCAGATTGAAAGGTGTTCAAAAAGTGAATATAGTTCACGTATGGCAAGCGAGCACGACGTCGTCATCCGTGGAGGCCTTGTTGTGGACGGGACCGGCGCGAAAGCGCGCTCGGCGGACGTCGCGTGGAAGGACGGCATCGTCACCGAGGTCGGCCGGGTTTCTGGTCGTGGGCACCGCGAAATCGAGGCCGACGGGCAGCTCGTGACGCCCGGGTTCGTCGACATGCACACGCACTACGACGGCCAGGCCACCTGGGACCCGCACTTCTCGCCGAGCAGCGGGCACGGCGTGACGACGGTCGTGATGGGCAACTGCGGCGTGGGCTTTGCTCCGTGCAAGCCCGAGGATCGCGACTGGCTGATCAACGTGATGGAAGGGGTCGAGGACATCCCCGGCGCCGCCCTGCACGAGGGGATTCAGTGGGACTGGGCCTCGTTCCCCGAGTACCTCGATGCGCTCGAGCGACGGGAGCACACGCTGGACTACGCCACCCAGATCCCCCACAGCGCCGTGCGGGGCTACGTGATGGGCCCGGGCCGAGCCGAGACCGAGGACGCCACCGCTGAGGAGATCGCCCAGATGGCGGCGCTGGTCGACGAGGCGATCGAGGCCGGGGCGCTGGGCTTCTCCACGTCGCGGACGCCTCTGCACAAAACCGCCGAGGGCGTGCTCGTGGCGGGGACCGACGCGGGCATGGACGAGCTGACCGCCATCGCGAGAGCACTCGCGGCTCGCGGCGCGCTGTTCGAGATTTCGGCGGACAACACCCGCATCGACCAGGAAGTGCAGTGGCTCGACGCGATGGCGCGCGAGGTGGGCACGCACGTGCTCTTCAATCTCACGCAGATGGATCAGAACCCACAGGGCTGGACCAAGGCCGTGTCGGTGCTCGAGCAGGCGGCCGCCGACGGCGTCCCGCTGACCGCTCAGGTGGCGGGTCGCAGCATCGGTCTGTGCATGTGCTGGCGCGGTACGGCGCATCCGTTTGCGCTGCATCCCTCGTTCCAGCGGCTGGCGACGCGTCCGTGGTCCGAGCAGCTGGCAACGCTTCGCGACCCCGCGTTCCGGGCCAAGCTCATCGCCGAGACCCCCGTCACCGTGGGCCCCTTCGAGTCGTTCGTCACCCAGACCTTCGGCAAGATGTTCGTGATGGACGACGGGTTCGACTACGAGCCCGCGCCTGCGGACAGCCTTGCGGCCATCGCTGCGCGCACCGGCACGTCGGCGTTGGAGCTGGCCTATGACGCGCTGATGCGGCGTGACGGCGAAGGGATGATCTACTTCCCGCTGTTCAACTACGCCGAGGGCAGCCTCGACCCGCTGCACCAGCTGCACGCCCACCCCACCACGCGCTTCGGGCTCGCGGACGGCGGGGCGCACTGCGGGGCGATCTGTGACGCGGGCATGCCCACCTTCATGCTCACGCACTGGGCTCGCGATCGCCGTCGAGGCGCTCGCTTGGCGCTCGAGCACATCGTCAAGCGCCAGACGGCCGACACCGCCCGGACCTACGGCCTGCTCGATCGCGGCGTGCTGGCGCCGGGCTATCGCGCCGACGTCAACGTCATCGACTACGAGAACCTCCGGCTCGGTGCGCCGCGTCTGGATTGGGACCTGCCGGCCGGCGGTCGCCGGTTGATGCAGGACGCGACCGGCTATCGCGCTACCGTCATCGCGGGGCAGGTGGTCTACGAGGACGGCGTCCACACCGGCGCCATGCCAGGTTCGCTCATCCGAGGACCTCGCTCCGCACCCGCTCCACGCTGACCCTGACCCGTCGAGACAGTCCCATGAACGTCGACCTCACCGACCACGTTGCCCTCGTTACCGGTGCCTCCAGCGGCATTGGGTCCGCCGTTGCTCGCATGCTTGCCCGTCGCGGAGCAAAGGTCGCGATGTGTGCCCGCCGGGAAGACCGGCTGCGCGCGCTCGCAGACCAGATCGTCTCGGAGACGCCCGAGGCCACCGTGTGGACGCAGACCTGCGATCTTCGCAGCACGGACGCGATCGTCGATCTGTTCGAGGCGCTGCACCAAAGCCTTGGGCCGGTGGACGTACTGATCAACAACGCCGGTCTCGGCAAGCCTGCGCCGCTGAGTACGCCCGGCGAGAACAGGCGCAGCTATCAGGGCTGGGCCGAGATGCTCGACGTCAACGTCATGGCCTTGTCGGTGTGTACGGCCGAGGCCGTCGCGCAGATGCAGGCCGCCGACAAGCCGGGTCACGTCGTCCACATCTCGTCGATGGCCGGCTATCGCATCCCGAAAGAGGGCGGATTTTACGGCGCGACCAAGCACGCCGTGCGGGCGCTGACCGAGGGCCTGCGACGCGAGCTCCAGCAGCAAGGCAGCCCGATCCGCGTGAGCGCGATCAGCCCGGGCGTGGTGCAGACCGAGTTCGGCGGGGTCTTCTTCGGTGACCAGGATCGAGCCGACGAGATGTACGCGGGCATGAAGCCGCTGAGCGCCGAGGACATCGCCGCCGCGGTCGAGTTTGCTCTGACCGCGCCGCCACACATGCAGGTCCACGACGTCCTGCTGCGGCCGTTGGCGCAGCCGGATTGAGGCTCCTTTTTGGGGAACCTCTTGGTTCCCGACGCTGCGGCAGCCAAGCTGCCTACGCGTCTCCCTCCGAGGTCGGGCTTCGCCCTCGCTCGCGGGCCTTGGGCCCGCTTCCTTTTTTTGGGGGAACCTCTCGGTTCCCGACCCTTCGGCAGCAAAGCTGCCTTCGTGTCTCCCTCCGAAGTCGGGCTTCGCCCTCGCTCGCGGGCCTTGGGCCCGCTTCGTTGCGGCTCGGACGGTTGCCTCTGTTGGGGGAACGTCTTGGTTCCCGACGCTGCGGGGGCGAAGCCCCCTACGGGTCACCGTCCAAGGTCGGGCAGTTCCTCTATGCTGGTGGGGTGACTGAGGAGGCTTTGCCGACGTTCGTGTACCACCCTGACCCGGTGGGGACGGGGAGTGTGGTTCGGACGTCTGCGGCGTTCGTGTGCTGCGGCCGAGCGCGGGGGTTGATCTATGCCGGACCGGTCTACACGGCTGAGATGCTCGATGGCCGCATTTGTCCGTGGTGCATCGCGGACGGATCGGCGCACGCGAAGCTTGGGGCGGAGTTCACCGATGCAGGTGGGATCGGTGGCGCGGTGGACGAGGCCGCCGTTCCGAAGGCGGTTGTGGAGACGGTCGCGACGCGGACACCGGGATTCCACGGGTGGCAGCAGGAGCGATGGTGGACGCACTGCGGGGATGCGGCGGTGTTTCTTGGGCGTGCGGGGGCGGAGGACGTGCAGCGGCATGGTGCGGACACGAAGCAGCACCTCCGGCGCGATCTTGGATGGGCGCTTGGACCGGACTTCGACGACTACGTCGCGTCGCTCGATGCCGAGGGACAGCCCACGGCGTATCTGTTTCGCTGCCGCCACTGCGGCGTGGTGGGCGGATATTCGGACTACACGTGAGCGATGCCGGCGTTCCGACATTCTTGCAGGGGGGTGCCGCCTCGATGCTCGGAGGGGGCAGGCACGGGGCTGTTAGCCTCGTTCGGTGAGCGCGCGTGAATCGTTCAAGCAGCACACCGGCGTGCAGGTGCCCCTCATTTGCGGGGCGATGTATCCGTGCTCGAATCCGGAGCTGGTCGCGGCGGTGTCCGAGGCGGGGGGGATCGGCATCGTTCAGCCGATCTCTTTGACGTACGTGCACGGCAACGACTTTCGCGAGGGCCTTCGCAAGATTCGCAGCCTCACCGACAAGCCGATCGGTCTCAACGCGATCGTGGAGAAGAGCTCGAAGGTCTACCTGGAGCGGATGATGAAGTGGGTGGACATCGCGCTCGAGGAGGGCGTCCGCTTCTTCATCACGGCGCTGGGCAACCCGCGGCAGGTGGTCGACAAGGTCCACGCCGCCGGCGGCTTCGTCTATCACGACGTCATCGATCGCAGTTTCGCCCTCAAGGCGCGAGACGAAGGCGTGGATGGGCTCATCTGCGTCAACGGACGCGCGGGCGGACACGCGGGCAACCAAACCCCGCAAGCGCTCTTCGAGTCGATGCAGGACCTGGGGCTGCCGCTGGTGTGCGCCGGCGGCATCGGTGACGCGAACGACTTCGTCGGCGCACTCGAGATCGGCTACGGTGCGGTGCAGATGGGGACTCGCTTCATCGCCTCCACCGAATGTACGGCCCACGCGGACTACAAGGCCGCGATCGTGGACGCCAAAGAGGACGACATCGTGCTCAGCGAGAAAATCTCGGGCGTGCCCGTGGCCGTGATCAACACGCCCTACGTCGAGTCGGTCGGGACCAAAGCGGGCTTCGTCGCAAAGCGAATGCTCCGCCACCCCAAGCTCAAGCACTACATCCGGACCTACTACTCGCTGCGCTCGATCTGGCAGCTCAAGAAGGCCAACAACGAGGGCGGCGGCTACAAGGACTACTGGCAGGCCGGACGCAGCGTGGCCGGCGTCCACGCGGTGGAGCCGGCCGGTGACATCGTGCGGCGCTTCGACGACGCGCTCGAGGCGTCTGCGCTCGCGGCCCAGTAGCGATCAGGTCTCGGGGACGCCGTACATCGGTTTCATCGGTGGGTCGTCGGGCGTGGCGGGCACGCCGTACTCGGGCTCGGCGACGTCGGGCGGCATCGGCTCTTCGCCCGCGGAGTCTTGCCCGCCGCCATCGTCATCACCCGGATCGCTCGGCGTGTCGCCCGATTCGGCCGAGGGCGGGTTCTCCTGGTCGGTCACGGGCGCGCCGTACATCGCCTCGATGGGCTCGCTGCCCGGGCCGTCCTTGTCGCAGGCGGGGGCGGCGAGGCCCATCAGCACGGCGGCCGCCGTCGCCGCGATCGTGCCGCCGCTGCGTCGCTCGATTGTCGCGTCGCAGTGCGGGCAGGTCCCCTCCGACGAAAGAACGTGGGCGTTGCAGCTGGGGCAGGCGATCAAGCGGGGCATGGGCGACTCACGATACCAGGCGTCCTGGCCTCAACGCGCGAGCCCCTGAGACGGTCTAGGAGCAGGCTAGGTCCGGCGGGTCGGCCAATCGAGCCTGTAGCCAATCGCGCATCGGCGCGCCGTAGGGCAGCTCCAGCTTCGTGGCGAGGCGCCGCCGGGTCGTCGTCGTGGTCTCGCCCGTCCGAGGATCCACGCCTTCGCGCTCGTAGCTCTCCCACAGCAGCACCACGCCTTGCTTCTGCCACGCGGGCAGCTCGTCGACGTTGGTGCCCCGCGCGAAGAGCAGCTCGTTCTTGTCCGAGACGCTCGCGCCGCGGAGGCGCTCGGTGGCCTGCTGTGCATTCAGGCCTTCGCCTCGCAGCGCCCAGTAGGCGTGCCCAGACAGTGCGTTGCGGTGGGCATCGGCCTGCCTCCACGCGACGTAGTCGAGCACGTCGGCGCGATGGGGCAGGGGACAGACCCGGGCGTCGAAGACCGCGACGGCGCCGAGCTGAAGCGAGAAGCAGGCCGAGGCGGCGCCGGCGAGCACCGTGGTCAGCTTGCCGACCCTCCGCCCGAACGCGTCGCTGGCCGGATCCAGCACGAGCGAGATTTCATCGCTCTGGGTGTAGGCCAGTCGCACCTCGATGCCGGTCTCCTGCATGAGGTGCGCGGTGGTTTCGATCATCATCGCCCGGAAGCGGCCGTCGAAGGGGCGCTCGAAGTCGTGCTGCTCCTTGGTCAGGCGCGTGAAGCCGCGGCCGTCCAGGCGTACGACCGTGTACACGCCCGGCAGCACCGTGTCGTCGTGCGCGGCCTCGAAGGCGCGCATCCGGGAGGCGACGTCGTCCCGGGACATCTCAATACTTGACCGTGCAGCCGTAGGCGGGGGTCTCGGCGTTGGACACCGGCTTGCCGTCGGCGACCTCGGCCAGCGCCACCGCGAGATGGTTGATCGTGTCGCCGC
This sequence comes from Myxococcota bacterium, assembly GCA_039024335.1. Lineage (GTDB taxonomy): Bacteria > Myxococcota_A > Polyangia > Nannocystales > Nannocystaceae > CAJXVA01. The sequence continues at coordinate 77,589 of JBCCQM010000009.1, read as the reverse complement.
CACCGTCGACCTCGCCGAAGGGCGCGTTGTCGATGGCACCGCGGTAGACCAGCGTGCCCTTGGCGTCGATGAGGAACATGTGCGGCGTCTTCTCAGCCGCGTAGGCGCGGCCCACTGCGCCCGTCTCATCGATCAGCACGGGGTGGGTGAGTCCGAACGTCTTCACGCCCTCGGCGTTGGCTTCGGGACCATGGCCCTGCTTGCCGGGGGCGCCGGAGTTGATCGCGAGCCAGACGATGTCCTTGGCGGTTTCGTCTTTGGCCATCGTCACCAGCGAGCCTTCTTTGTGGGCGTGGTTCACGAACGGACACTTGGGGTTGAACCACTCGAGCACGACCGTCTTGCCGGCGTACTTCGAGAGCGTGTGCTCGGTCCCGTCGAGGTCGGTCAGGGTGAAGTCCGGCGCGGGGCTGCCGACGGTGGCCTTCGCGTCCGCGGCGATCGGCGCCTTGGCGGCGGGCTTTGCCTCGGCCTCGGCCTTGGCTTCAGGCTTTGCCTCGGGCTTGGCCTCAGGCTTTGCCTCGGCCTTGGGCTTGGCGTCAGCCTTCGCCTCGGACTTGGTGTCGGCTTTGGCCTCGGCCGTCTTGGTGTCGCCCGACTTGTCGCAGGCAAGCAGGAGCACGGCGAGGGAGAGCAGCGATGCGCGGCGCATGGCGGGAGGCTATCAGCTCGTCGTCCCCTCGAAGACCGGGGCCATCCCGCGAAGGCGCGGGTAGAGATCGTCGACGAAGGCGCGCACCCGGGCTGCCCGCCGCAGGTCCGCGTGAATCAGCAGCCAGAGCGAGCTGGCCGCCTCGGGGACGGGCGCGCACGCGCGAACGAGGCCTTCGGTTCGATCCCCGACGAAGCAAGGCAAGGGGCCGCAGCCGTGACCGGCGCACAATGCCGTCTGCATGGCCGGCACGGTGCTCAGCGTCAGGGCCACCTCGCCGCGCCGTGGATGCGCCCGCCACCACCCGACGGCGGGCACGTTCGCGAGCGCCTCGGTGTAGTCGAGCGTGACTCCGCCGTCGGTCGGTGCGTTGGCGTTCCGGTACAGCGTCCACGCGATGGTCGCGATGCGTCGCCCCACCGCGTCGTCTGGCGGCGTGGCGCTGGGCCGGATCGCGACGTCGGCTTCGCGCCGCTGCAGGTCGAACATCCGGTCGCCGGTCTCGAGGGTCGGCACGATCCGCGGATGGGCGGCCCGAAACGCCCACACGAGCGGCAGCATCAGCGGCAGCAGGGACTCGGGCAGAGTCACGCGAACCGGACCCGAAGCCTGGCGGTCGTGCCCGCTGACCGTGCGCTGCAGCGCGAGCGTTTCTTCCTCGATGGCGCGCGCGTGCTCGAGGACCTCGAGTCCGACGGCGGTGAGCGCGTAGCCCTGCTGGCGGTCGAAGAGGGGCTGCCCCAGCTGGGCCTCGAGCCCGTCGAGTCGTCGATAGACCGTCGTCACGTTCACGCCCAGCGCGCGCGACGCCGGCCCCACCGCACCCTCTCGAGCCAGCGCCAGCGCCACTTTGAGGTCGTCCCAGCGCATTTGCAGAAATGCAACATCGCATGGCTTGAAGGCCAGGTGCAAATGCGGCGATGCAAGTCAGTCTGAAGGCCGATGGCGCACCGCTCCTTCACCGAAGACCTCGACGCACGGATTGTGTTCGGACCCGGATCCGAAGCCACGGTGGCTGAGGAACTCCGCCGGCTCGGGGCCCAGCGGGTGCTGCTGGTCGCGCAGCCGAGGCACCGCGATGGCGCCGACCGCATCGCGGCGGCGCTGGGCGGTCGAGCTGTCGGCGTGTTCACCGAGATGACGGTGCAGGTCCCGCTCGAGGTGGCCGAGGCCGCGCGCGCGATGGCCCGAGCGCACGATGCGGACTGGGTGCTCGCGCACGGCGGCGGCACGGCCATCGGCGTCGCCAAAGCGGTGGCGCTGACCGAGTCGGTCAAGGTTGCCGCCGTCCCCACGACCTACGCGGGCTCCGAGCGCACCAACATCTGGGGGCTCACCGACCGCGGCGTGAAGACGACGGGCCGCGACGACCGGGTGCGCACACAGCTCGTGGTCTACGACCCCGAACTCACCACGGGGCTGCCGGTGGCGATGAGCCTGCAGAGCCTGCTCAACGCGATGGCCCACAGCGTGGAGGCGCTGTACGCCGAGGACGCGAGCGAGACCGTGCGCGAGGCGGCCGCCAGCAGCCTCGCGCCCCTGCTCGACGCGATGCGAGCCATTGCCGAAGACCCGCGCGGAGGCTCGGGCCGCAGCGACGCGCTGTACGGGGCCTACCTCGCCGGCACTGCGCTCGGCGGAGCGAGCATGGCCCTGCACCACAAGCTCTGCCACGTGCTCGGAGGATCGTTCGGCATGCCGCATGCGGGCACCCACGCGGTGGTCCTGCCGCACGTGCTCGCCTTCAACGCGCGCGGGGAGCCGCTGCGTCGGATGCAGGCCGCGCTGCGTCACGACGACCCCGCCGCGCTGATCTGGGACGTCGCGTCGTCGCTGAACGTCCCGACCAGCCTCGAGGGTCTCGGCCTGTCCCGCGAAGACATTCCGAAGGCGGTGTCGTTGGTGCTGCAGAAGCGCTACGACAACCCGCGCGCGTTCGAGGCCGCCGACGTGCAGCGCCTGCTCGAAGACGCGTGGACGGGTCGACGGCCAAGCAGCCATGCACGTCGGCTGCAAACCCACGGCCCCGTGCCGCATGACGCAGCGGCTGCGGTGTCCGGCGCCCCGCTCGAGCAGGCGCGCGTGGCCGTGCTCGCCGTCCATGGCCGCGGCGGCACGTCCGAGACGATGATGCAGCAGGTCCACCGCGCGCTGGGGTCTCGGACCGACGTCGCCGTGGTCGCGCCTCAGACCGAGCGCCGCAGCTGGTATCCGCGCGGCTTCGAAGCGCCGCCAGCCGAGAACCAGCCGCATTTGGACGCGGCCCTGGACAGCCTCGACGCCGCGTGGCAAGCGATCACAGCCCACGTGTCCCCTGCGCGCGTGGTGCTGGTCGGGTTTTCGCAGGGCGCCTGCTTGGCGCTGGGGTGGCTGGCCGCGCGAGGTGCCCGGCCCGGTCACGCCGTGCTCTGGAGCGGTGCCCACAACGACGCCATCGCCCCGCTGCGCGACTTGGAGGGCCTGTCGGTCAGCCTGTCGGTCAGCGAAGGCGACCGCTGGATCCCCCACGCCTCGTTTCAGCGCACCGTCGCGGCCCTCGACGCCGCGGGTGCCGAGGTTCATGCCCGGGTTCGACCCGGCGACACCCACCACATCGACGCCCTCGATCACGCCGCCCTTCGCACCGCCCTGGAGACCCTCATGACCCCCGACACGCTTTCCTACCAAGCCGGCTTCAACAGCGCGTTCCAGACCGAAGCCATTCCCGGCACGCTGCCGCGCACGCAAAACGCTCCCCGGAAGGTTGCCGAGGGCCTCTACGCCGAGCAGATCAACGGCACCGGCTTCACGGTCCGTCGCGCCCACAACCGCCGCACGTGGATGTATCGGATTCGTCCGCAGATCCTGGACACTCCCTTCGAGCCCTACGCCCACCCACGGTTCACGGGGCGCTTCGACCAGGGGGTCTCCAGCCCGCAGGTGCGCCGCTACAAGCCGGTCGCGCTGCCCACCGGACCAACGGACTTCTTGGCGGGCCTGACGACCTTTGCAGGCGCCGGAGATCCGTGCGCAAAGCGGGGCATGGCGATTCACCTGTACGGCGCCACGCAGGACATGAAGGGCGTGTTCAGCAACGTCGATGGCGACCTGATGATCGTGCCCGAGCACGGACGCCTGCACATCGAAACGGAGCTGGGACGTCTCGAGGCCGGGCCGACCGAGATCGCCGTCATTCCGCGGGCGATTCGCTTTCGCGTGAAGCTGCTCGACGGCGCGGCGCGAGGCTTCGTGGCCGAAATTTTCGACGCCCACTTCCAGCTGCCCGAACGGGGGCCCGTGGGTGCGAACGGCCTCGCCGACGAGCGTCACTTCGAGGTGCCCGTGGCCTGGTTCGAAGACGACGCCACGCCGACCGAGATCGTCGTGAAGCAGGGCGGCGACCTGTACAGCGTCACGTCGGCGCACAGCCCCTTCGACGTGGTCGCGTGGCACGGCAACTACGCGCCCTACAAGTACGATCTCAAGAAGTTCGGCAGCATGGGCAGCGTCAGCTGGGACCACCCGGACCCGTCGATTCTGACGGTCTTGACCAGCCCCGCGGACACGCACGGGCGCAACACCATCGACGTGGCGGTGTTCCAGCGCCGTTGGGACGTGTCGCAGGACACATTCCGCCCGCCGTACTTCCACCGCAACTCGGCGATCGAGTTCAACGCGATCGTCTCGACCGATGCCACCGCGGGCCCGTGGCAGTCGGGCACGTTCACCTATACGCCGTACCTGACTCCGCACGGCGTGAGTGCCCGGACCGTGGAGCACACGCTCGCGCTCACCGATGCGGAGGCGAACCGCCCCGAGCGGCTCTCCGAAAACAGCATGTGGGTGCAGTTCGAGAGCACGTTCTTGCTTCGCGTGATGCCCTGGATGCTGGACCACGACGCGGTGGATGCAGACTACCTGGGCTCGTTTTCAGGCTATCCGGTCGGCAGCGCTGGGCGCTGAACATCGCGATATGCTCCGGCGATGCGACGCACGCTGATGGTGATGGTCCTGGCGCTGGCCGGTTGTGATGACGGAGGCGGTGACGACCCAGCGGGCACGACGGGCACCGAAGCGACAACCGGGCAGGGCACCACCACGATCGGGCCGTCGGAGACCACGATGCCGCAGCCGGGAACCACGGACGCGGCCACGACCGACGCCCCGGGCAGCAGCTCCGAGGGCAGCGCATCCTCGAGCTCGGACGGGGATTCGACCGGCGACGCGTCCTCGGAGGGCTCGGAGAGCGGCGACAGCAGCAGCGGGGGTCGTGACAGCGTGGTCGGGTTTGTCGACATCCAGGTCGACCTGGAGAACATGGGCGGCGCCCAGGGGGCGTACCCGAGCTGCATCGACGGGCCGGCCTGCCACAACAACCCCGAGCGCAACGTGTTCCTGGTCGCCGACCCAACGCCCGAGCAGCTCATGGCGAACTACCAGGCCATCCTCGACGCCCCGGGAACTCCGTGGGTCACCCCGATGGACGACACGGCGCAGATGCTCAACGAGGTCCCGATCCCCGACGACGTCCGCGCGCGCTGGCTGGCGTGGATTCAAGCCGGCGCGCCGTTCGACTGAGCCCCGAAGGGCCCGCGTTCACGCCGGGGGGCAGTCGCCCGCGACGATGCAGTGAGCGGCGGCCTGAAGGGGCGCGATGTCGGCGGCGTTGAGGTCCGCGGGCGCCCAGGCTCCGTTGACGTCGATGCCCAGCACCGACTCCGCGAACACGCACGCGGCGAGGTAGCTCCCGGGCAGCGTCCGGTGGCTGCCGTCGCCGGCATAGAGGCTGATCTGCGGCGCGGTGGTCCACACGCGCTGCCACGCGTCGCCGACGGGTGCGACGGCAGCACACGACGCGGCGGCGGCCTCCTCGTAGGCCGCTCGCAAGATGGCCTGCATCGCGTCGGGGTCGGGCACGAGCGGGTCGATGTCGTAGATCTCGTGACCGGCCTGACGCGCCCAGGTCTCGAAGAAGAACACGGCGGCACCGGCCTCGCAGGCGGCGTTGCCCAGAAGACCGCCGTGCTCGACGAAGCTCGCGTTGCCCAGCCACGGCTCGACGCTTTGCCCCTGCAGCACGACCGCGTCGACTTCGGGATCGGTGATGGCGCCAAGCGTGCTCGGCGTGGACCAGTGACCCTCGAGCGTCTCGCCGCCGGGGGAGATGACGCGCGCTTCCACGGCGATGCCCGCTTCGCTGGCGATGGACTCGACCATGCTGCCGAGGCTGTTGCCAGCCGTGTAGCTGTTGCCGACGAACTGCACGATGAAGGGGTCGACCGGCGCGCCGGTGCTGCTCTCGCTCGCGCCACCGTCGACGTCACCGCGGGTGGTGGAGGTGCCGACGGGTCCGGTCGGGTCGACGTCCCCGCTGTCGCTCGTGGTCGCATCGCCGCTGCCCGGGGCGGTCTCACCACCCGCGTCTGCATCGTCACGGCCGCCGTCGCTGCTGTGCGCGCTGCTTCCGGACGTGTCCGATGTCGAGAGCGCCCCGCTGGTGGAGCTGCCCGCGCCACCGGACGCCGGCGGAGCTTCGTCGACCGTGCATGCGGTCGCGAACAGGGCCGACAGTGCGAGCCGGCGCATCACGCCGCACCCTTCTGCGCCGCATCGTCGGACGTGGTGGCCGCATCGTCGTCGCGGCGTCGACCGCCGCGCCAGCCCAAGAAGCCGATGAGCAAAATGCACAGGCCGTTGAACGCCTCGCCGGTGCGCATGTACGGCGTGCGGGCGTCGGGGTCCATCATCGGCACGTCGGCGACGAACCCCACGGGCTCCTGGGGACCGTCGATGTCGGGGTCGGTGACCTCGGTGCGAAACACCTGGCGGCCGGTGGGGTCGACATACGTGCTGATGCCCGTGTTGACCGAGCGCAGCATGCCCTTGCGGTTTTCGATCGCGCGGAAGACCGCGAGGCCCAGGTGCTGGGCCGGCTCGTGCGTCTTGCCGAACCAGGCGTCGTTGGTGAGGTTCACGAACGCGTGCACGCCCTCGTTGGCGGTCTCGCGTACGTATCGGGGCAGGATGTCCTCGTAGCAGATGAACGCCCCGAGGCGGTGCTCGTCGAGCGTGAGGGCCTTGGGGCCTGCGCCCTGCTGCAGGTGCGAGGCGGCGGGAATCATCGAGAGGTACCACTCGGGGTCCACCAGCGGCGCGTACTCGCCGAAGATCAGCCGGTACACCTTGTCGTACTGGTCGAGGATCTTGCCGTCGCCGTCGATGAGCAGCGCGGTGTTCCAGCACTTGTGAATGCCGCCGCAGTTGCGGCCGCGCCGGTCCTCGCGAGTGACGGCGCCAAAGATGATCGGCACGTCGAAGCCCTGGTGAACGCGCCACGGATGACCCTCGGGCGGCTCGTGCTTGCTCTGCCGATGAAAGATGCGGGAGTTGGGGTAGGCGGTCTCGCCCCACAGCACCACCTGCGCGCCTTCGGCCTGAAGCTCGGCGCTGACCCGCTGCTGCCCCGCGAACGCGCGGTCGCGCAGGCGCGGACGGGTCATCTCGGCGATGCTCATGTTGCCCTGGACCACGCCGATCTTCAGATGTGGCACCGACTCCATGTCGGCCTCAACCTGGGCGATGCGCATCGCTCCGTAGGCCGGCACGCCGATGAGCAGCGCGGCGGTGACCGCCGCGGCGGGCTTGTCGAGCGTCTTGTCGAGCCACAGTCGCTTGCCGATCGTGTACAGGCCCGCGTTGATGGCAACCATCAGGAAGCTGACGGTCGTGACCCCGCCAAGCTCGGCCGCTTGAATCATGATCGGCGCGGCGGCCCAGCCCTGCGCCATGTAGATCGGAAAGATGTTCGGCAGCGTCGCCTCGAGCGCGACCCAGCTCAGCGGCGCGGTGACCCACAGGGGCAGGTCGGTCCGTCGGGTCAGCCACACCGTCAGCATCATCGACAGCCCCCACAGCAGCCCGTGATAGCTGGCGAACAGCAGGGTGACCGGGCTGCCGACGATCACCGGGAAGCCGGCGAACTTCACCAGCAGCTCGGTGATCCAGAAGAAGCCCCAGAACACGGTCGCGCACCCGACCGCCCAGCCCCAGAACAGGGCCTGGCGAGGTCGGGTGCCGTCGACGGCCGCAAGCATGGGAATCCACGCGACGAATCCCAGCGGCCAGATGTCGTAGTCGGCCACGCACAGCACCATCGGCACCGTGGACAGGGCCACGAGCACCAGGCGGTGCAGGCGGGTCAACTCCGGCATGACGCTACTCGCTGGCGCCTTCGGGCTTGGCCGGCAGGTCGCGGTGCGTCAGGTACAGCTCGGCGAGCTGCGGATCGTCGGCCACGGTCGGTGCGCTGGTCATGAGGTCCTGGCCGCGCTGCGTCTTGGGGAACGCGATGACGTCGCGCAGGCTCTCGGCGCCGGTCATCAGCATGGCCACGCGGTCGAGTCCGAGCGCAATGCCGCCGTGGGGCGGGGGACCGTACTTGAACGCTTCGAGCAGAAAGCCAAACTTGAACTGCGCCTCTTCGTCCGTGAGGCCGAGCGCCGTGAAGACCTTGGCCTGCACGTCACTGCGGTGGATCCGGATCGAGCCGCCGCCGATCTCGTTGCCGTTGAGCACGAGGTCATAGGCCTTGGCCCGGACCGCGCCCGGGTCGGAGACGAGCATGTCGACGTGCTCGTCCCGGGGCGAGGTGAAGGGGTGGTGCGCCGCGACGAACTGGCCCGCGTCGTTCTGCTCGAACATCGGGAAGTCGGTGACCCACAGGAAGCGCCAGGGGTTGTCGTTGCCCTCGAGCAGCTCGAGCTTGTCGCGCAGGTGAAGCCGCAGGTTGCACAGCACCGTGTGCGTCGTGTGCCAGCTGTCGGCGATGAACAGCAGGACGCAGCCCGCAGTGGCGCCCATCGACTCGGCGAGCGCCTTTTGCACGTCGGGCTTGACGTTCTTGCCGACCGCGCCGCTCCAGCTCCCGTCGTCGCCGATGCGCGTCCAGGCCAGGCCCTTGGCGCCGCCGCTCTCGCGCTGCTTGACGAAGTCGGTGAGCTTGTCGATGACCCCGCGAGACAGGCCCTTGGCCTTGTCGGCCGGGACGCAGAGGCCGCTGACGCACTCCGCCCCGTCGAACACCTTGAAGCCGCTGTCGCGCACGTGCTCGGTGACGTTGTTGAGCTCGAGGCCGAAGCGCACGTCCGGCTTGTCGGAGCCGTAGCGGGCCATGGCCTCGTCCCACGTCATCTTCATGAACTCGGGCTCCAGCTCGACGTCGAGGATCTCCTTCCACAGCGTACGCATCAGCGCCTCCATGGGCTCGAACACCCTCCGCGGCGTCGCAAAGCTCATTTCGACGTCGATCTGGGTGAACTCCGGCTGACGGTCGTTGCGGAGGTCCTCGTCCCGGAAGCAGCGCGTGATCTGGAAGTACTTGTCGAACCCCGAGACCATGAACAGCTGCTTGTAGATCTGCGGCGACTCGGCGAGCGCGTAGAACTGTCCGGGGTGCAGCCGGCTGGGCACCAGGAAGTTGCGCGCGCCGCCGGGCGTGTACTTGACCATGTACGGAGTCTCCATTTCGAAGAACCCGGCCTCGGCCAGCGACTTGCGGGTGAGGTAGCCGATCTGCGAGCGAATCTTGAAGTTGCGCTGCATCACCGGGCGGCGCAGGTCGAGGTAGCGGTACTGAAGCCGCAGGTTCTCGTTCGCGTCGAGCCGGTCGTCGTCGGCGACCACGAACGGTGGCGTCTGGGCCTTGGAGAAGACCTCGACTTCGCGGACCTTGATTTCGATCTCGCCGGTCGCCATCTCGGTGTTGGCGTTGCTGCCCCGGTCGGCGACGGTGCCGCGCACGGCGATGCAGTCCTCGCTGCGCAGGGTTTCGGCCAGCTTGTAGGCGTCGGCGTCGAGCTCCTCGGCAAAGTCGAGCTGGGTCAGCCCGTCTCGATCACGAAGCTGGATGAAGATGCGCGCGCCGAGATCGCGGCGGCGGTGCACCCAGCCAAAGAGCACGACGGAAGCGCCAGCGTTGTCACGGCGCAGCTCGCCACACGAATGCGTGCGGCCTGCTTCGAGCAAGGACATGACGCGGAGCGTAAGCCACCGGCAGCCGCGCCGCATCACCTGCGCGCGTTCAAGACGAGGGTTTGGACAGCGAGTCCAGCGTCCACGAGTCTTGCCCCGCGACGTAGATGTAGACCGCCTTGGCCTCACAGCCGAGCACCGCGACGCTCCGTCCGCCCAGGTCTTTGACGGTCAGCGCCTCCGGGGCGCATGAAAGATCTACGGGGGCACGCTTGTGGACCAGGCGGTCCAGCTCTGCGGGGTCGATGCCGCCGCCCACCATGGGATGCGCGAACGCGTCGCTGGTCGGGGTCGGCTTGTACGGGGTGCTCACGCCTGCGCACGCGGTTGCCGCCAGTAGGCAAAAGAGTGTGATTCGTCGCATTGCCGGCGGAGTATCGGCGAACGGTCCGGGTGGGTTCGCCGGGCTTCGTGATGCAACTCAAACCCGGGCGACGCGGAGGGCTGCGTGGCCTGTTACAACCCCGGCGCGCGATGTTGCGGTTCCTGCACACGTCCGACATCCACTTGCTGCGGCTCGACGGCGTGATGCCGTGGCGCTACCTCAGCAAGCGCCTGACCGGACGGCTCAACCTCGCGCTCAAGCGAGGAAAAAAGCAGGACCAGGCCCTGTTCGATCGAATGATCGAGCACGTCCCGACGCTGAAGCTCGACCGCTTCGTGGTCACCGGTGACCTCACCAACCTGGCCCTCGAGACGGAGTTCGAGCTGTGCGTGGAGCGGTTCTCCAGCATCCCGGTCCCGATCACCGTCATTCCGGGCAACCACGACACGTACACCCGCGGAAGTGAGCGAGACCGCCGCTTCGAGCGCTATATGGGCCAGTTCATGGAAGGCGAGCGCGAATCGGGGGACTACCCGTTCGTGCAGCGGTTCGACGACGTCGCGCTGTTCGGAGTGAGCAGCGCCGTCGCGACGCCGCCATTCGATGCGACCGGACGGTGTGGCGCCGCCCAGCTCGCGCGTCTGCGGCGGGCGTTACTCGCGGTCAAGGACGAGGGGCTGGCGCGCGTCGTGCTGGTGCATCACCCGCCGGTCGACGGCCTCTCCAAGCCCAAGCACGCGCTCCTGGACCGCGCCGCCTTCGCAGAGGTGATCGCGGTCGCCGGCGCCGAACTCATCCTGCACGGCCACGAGCACGTGTGTACGGAAACCGAACTCCCCGGCCCTGATGGGCCCGTGCCCGTGCATGGCATTGCTTCGGGCACCTCGAAGCTTCAAAAGCCGCGACGAGAGGCCGCGTTCTCGGTATACGAGGTCTCCGCTTCCGGCTTCACCCGCGAACTGTACGTATGGAACGGCAAAAACTACGCACTGTTGGACGCATGACCCTCGCTGGCGCCTGCTTGGCGCTCGCGCTGACGACCGCGGCCGGATGCTCGACTCCCTTGGACGACGCACGCCTGGCGTGGGCCGACGGAGAGGGCAGCATCGAGAACGCGGACCCGCAGTACCGCGAAGCGATGAACGACCCCGACCTCGGGGACCTCGCGCGTGAGGAGCTGCGCGATATCTACCTCGAGCTCGGCAAAGCGGCCGACAAAGAGGGCAAGGCGATCAACGCCGAGAAGTACTACCGCAACGCGCTGGAGCTCGACCCCAGCGAGCCCGACGCGTACTCGGGCCTCGTCAGCGCACTGCAGGACCTCTACAAGTTCGACGACGCGCTCGAGATCGCGACGAAGGGCTACGAGGATGCGGGCTGCCGCAACTGTCACCGCCAGATGGCGGTGCTGCTGATCCGTCGCGGCGACGGCTTCATGCAGGAGAGCAAGTGGGTCGAGGCCGAGACGGACTACGTCACCGCCTTCGAAATCATCCCCGACGCGGGCATCGGCCTCGCGGTCGTGCGAGCGCGCTACGCCCAAAAAGACCTCGACGGCTCGGCGAAGGCGCTGCGCGGCGCCACCGACCTGGTGCTCCAGAACGACCTCGATGGACGTCGCCAGTACCTCGAGCTGCGCCGCGCCGTGGTGCTGCTGGCGCTCGAGCAGGGCAACGTGCCGCTGGCCGACCAGCTGCTCGACCTGGCGCCGCAGGGCGTCGAGCCCGAGGAGCAGATCGGCCTGGCGATGGAAGTCGCCATGGAATTCCGCAAGCAGGGCAAGCCCGACCAGGCGCTGGCCCGCTTGATGGCGCTCGTCGACGCGGCGGCCCAGGGCAAGCTCAAGCTCACCGCCGACCGGCTCGACCAGCTTCGCGACCAGGTCGCGACCATCTACGCGGCCCGGGCAGCCATGCGCCTTGCCGAAGGCGACACCGCGGGCGCCGACGCCGACATCAAAGAAGCGCTGGGAATGCGCCCGGGCAAGGCGTCGCTGCAGCTGCAAGAAGTCCTGCTGGTCGCCGGTAAGGGCAAGCTCGACGACGCGCGCGGCAAGCTCAAGAAGGTCGACAAGAGCGCCAAGGGCCACAAAGAGGTCACGGCGATCATCGCGGCGCTCAAGTCGATGGCCTACGTCGACGCGGGCAAGCTCGACAGCGCCAAGACCGAGCTCGACGTCGCCAAGCGCAACGGCAAGGACCTTCCCGAGGTCCACATCGCCATCGCAACCTACCTCTCGGCGACCGAGCCCTCGCTCTACAAGAAAGAGAAGAGCGCGCTGCGTCGCTCCGGGCTGGTGAAGTACCCCGGCAACAAGGTCGTTCGCGCTGCCGAGGCGCTCTCGGAGCTGGACTGGTCCCGCCAGCAGCTCAAAGGACTGGGCGCGGGGTACCCCTACCGTGCTCCGGGCATCGAAGGCCGGGCCGACGCGCTCGAAAAGAAGGTCAAAGGGTTCTACACCTTCGCGGTGAAGTTCCACGGTGAGCCGAAGACGGTGCTGGTGGTGCAGAACAGCGGTGGCGCCGAGCTCAACGTCGAGATGGTCGGCCGCGCGTGGAAGCGCCGCGCCAAGATCGCGCCGGGTGAGTCCAAGACGATCACCCTGAAGAACCCGGGATACTTCGACCTCACGTACGGCGAGAAGGCGGCCACGTTCGTCGCTGAGCCGTACACCGAGGTCGTCCTGCCCCTGCAATAGGCGACCACGGCTGCGCCGCCGGGCCCAGGCGGCGCAAACGTACAGCGTTTCGACGGATCAGGCCGCGTGCGCCTCCGCCGGCCCGCTGTCTTGATATCCTCGACGGAGTGCCGGGATGCCCGCACAAGAAGGTCCGACCGCTGGGCGAAGGCGCCGTCGGTGACGTCCACCTCTGTGTCGACGTCTTCGCGCGGCGCCTCGTCGTCGTGAAGTGGCTTCGCGCCGAGGTGCACCAAGGCAGCGAAGCCGGTGCGCGCTTCCAGCTCGAAGCCAAGCGCATGTCGGGCGCCCGGTTCGACGGCGTCATCAAGGTCGAGGACTTCGGTAGCGACGACTTTGGGCGGACGTGGATGGCGATGGAGTTCGTCGACGGGGTCAGCCCCGCGGCGGCAATCTCCGAGGCCGACTGCTGGGGCGCCCATCGGCTGATGGAAGGCGTTGGCCGATCGCTCGATGAACTGCATGGCCTCGGCGTCGTCCACCGCGACCTCAAGCCCGACAACGTTTTGTTGCGAACCGGAGGCGCCGGTTGGGAGCCGGTCATCATCGACTTGGGCATCGCGAAGTGGCTCGCGCACGAGGCCGCGACGGCGACCGGCTCGGTGTTCGGCACGCCGCACTACATGAGTCCGGAGCAGTTCCGGGATACCAAGCACGTCGGTCCCGCGACCGACCGCTACGCGCTCGCGGTCATCGCCTTCGAGCTGCTCTCGGGGCAGCTGCCCTACGACGGTCGCAGCCTACCCGAGCTGCTGCACCAGCACATGGAGGCCGACATCCCGTCGATCCGCGTGCCGGTTCGTCAGCCTCGCCGTGGCTCCACCGTGGAGAGTGCCCCCGTCGCGGGGCAGGGTTATCACGAGACGCGAGCCCTGGACGCGTTCATGCGCCGGGCGATGGCCAAGAATCCGGCGGATCGATTCAGCAGCGGCGCCGAGATGGCCCACGCGTTCGCGAGCGCGGCGCAGCAGGACCGGCTGTGGAACGTGCCGGGTTCGGTCGCGCCGCTGTTCGAGCCGCTGAGCCAGCCGCGCGTCGAGCTGTGCCTGGGTGGGCAGCCGCCGATGACCTTCGACATTCGGCAGGGACCGATCGTGATGGGACGGCACGAGGCATGCCAGTTCATCATCCCCTCGCCGCGGATGAGCCGGCTGCACGCGTGCATCTACCCGCACCGCGGCCGGATTTGGATCGCGGACCTGAAGAGTCAGAACGGCACGCAATATCAGGAGCGCCAGCTGACGCCTGGCGTCCCGGTGCCGCTGCGAACCGACGCGGGCGCGGCGACCATCAAGCTGTACGACCGAGAGATCTCGGTCCGGACGCTGCCGGGATGACCCCGCAGGCGCGCGCGAGCGCGGTGTTGTTCGTACCGGCGGCTGCTTGGGTGCTGGCCGCGGCGGCCGGGCTCGCGATGACGTCGAGTCAGCCCGCGGCGTGGGGGCCGGTCGCAACGCGCGGCGGCACGGTCGGCAGCGCGGACTGTGCTCGCTGCCACGCCGAGCAGCACGAAAGCTGGCACGCGAGCTTTCACCGCACGATGACGCAATCGGTGGCGGCGGGGGCCGAGGTGCTGGCGCCGTTCGACGGCGAGACGCTGCAAACCGCGGGCTTCGTGGCCACGATGGATCGTACCCCTGAAGGGCAGCCGCAGGTGACGGTGCGCCGGCAGGCCGACGGCGAAGTGGTGTTCGACGCGACGGTCGAGCTGACCGTCGGATCCCATCGGTACCAGCAGTACGTCGCCCGCATCGACCGTGGCGGGGGCGACCTGGACCGATGGCGGCTGCCCTTCGCCTGGCACCCCGAGGCTGGGCGCTGGATTCACCTGGGCGGTGCGTTCTTGTTTCCGGACCTGCCCGAAGGAGACACGGACGCCTTCTTTCGGCACTTCAGCCGCTGGAACGACAACTGCGTCTTCTGTCACAACACGGAGCCGAACCCGGGGCGGACCGCCGCGGGCACGTTTGAGACCCAGGTCGCGGAGTTCGGGATTGGCTGCGAAGCGTGCCATGCCCCGGGGGAAGCCCACGTGCTGCGTCAGTCGAACCCACTGCGCCGGATGCTCGGTGGCGAGGGAGACCCTTCGGTCACGCATCCTGGGGAGCTGACGCCGCAGCGGCACGCGGAGGTCTGTGGACGCTGCCACGGCCAGCGGATCGGCAAAGACGTCGCGTCGATCCTCGCCAACGGCGATGGGTTCATCCCCGGGGAGGACCTCGGGGCCCACTCGCGCCCGATCCTCGCCGAGGCTCGCCTCGCCTCCGACCCCGACGATGCGCGGCCGTTTGCGGAGCGCTTCTGGCCCGACGGGACGCCGCGCCTGTCCGCCTACGAGTACCAGGGGCTGCTGCTTTCCCCGTGCTACGACGAGGGGCACGGCATGACCTGTGGCGACTGCCACACCATGCACGGGCAGACGCCGGCGATGCAGCTTCGGCCCGGGGCGCGAACCGAGGCGGCCTGCGTCGGACGCTGCCACACGCCGAGCCACTACGCCGAGCACGGTGGGCACGACACGGTGACCTGTCAGGGCTGCCACATGCCGCGGACCACGTACGGCCTGCTGCGCGGGATGATCAGCCATCGAATCACGTCGCCGGACCCCGCGGCGCTGCTCGACCGGAACGACCAGCCCGACGCGTGTACGCAGTGCCACGTCGATCAAACGCGAGATTGGGCCGCCGCGAAGATGGCCACGCTGGGCTTCGCGCCGGTGGCCGTTCCCAGCCGGCTGCGGGTCGGGTCGCGGGTCGAGCGAGACCTGCTCGGCGGCGACCCGGTGCAGCGCGCGCTGGCTGCTCACGCGCTCGCGCGGCCCGAGGCGGTCGGCGCGGTCGAGCGTCGTGTTCAGGCCCTCGTCGACGCGCTCGAGGACGACTATCCCGCCGTTCGGTGGTTCGCGGTTCGTGGCCTGCAGGCGATTGCCGAAGACGCGGGCGTGCGTGCGTGGGCCGAGCAATACGCATTCATGGCGGACGCAGCGGAGCGCATCGTGGTGGTCGACGAGCTGCGCGCCGCTGCGGGCGAGAGCGCGCTGCATGCAACGCCGGCGGTCTGGGACGCGCTCGCCGCCCAGCGCGACGACGTCGCGATCGCGATCGGCGAGTGAGCCGTCGTGATGGGCTGCACCACAGGCTGCTAGACTCCCGCCGTTGCAGCCCCGCACGCACATTCGAGCCTCGCTGTGGACGCTGGCGGCGTTCTTGGCGATGGGCATGTGGCTCGAGGCGATGTTCGGACTGCGGGTGGCGGGCATCGTCGACGACCCGCTGCGGCGCGAGTTCTTGCGCCTTGGCCACGCGCACGGAGGCCTGCTCGCGCTCGTGAACCTCGCGCTGGCGTGGGCGCTCCTGCAGCTGCACACGCCGGCGCTCTGGGCCACCCGCGTGCGGCTCGCGGCGTGGCTGGGCAGCGTGCTCGTGGGCGTGGGCTTCGTGGGCGGCGGGCTGTGGCACGGGCCGACCGACCCCGGGCCCGTCGTTTTGCTGGTCCCCGCGGGCGCGATGATGTTGGTCGCCTCGATCGTCGCAACCGCGATGGTGCGTCAGTCGGACGCCGAGCCGAACAAGTCCAGCTGAGGGCTGGGTGCGTCGTCGACGGCTTCAGGCGTCCCGAGCAGCTGCCTGACCAGGGACGACTCGCGCCGGAAGAACCCCTGGGTGTGCATCGAGTCGCCCAGCGCGTACTTGTCGTAGTCGAGGTGGTGACACAGCTCGTGCATCACCACGCGAACGAAGGTCCGAAAGGCCACGGGGCGCTCGTGGGCGGCCGTTCGCATCCAAACGCGAATGATCGGCGTCTTGCCCTCTTCGCGCTCGTACAGCCCGTGCAGCTCCGCCGTCGCGTCGCTGGGTCGTCGCGCCAGCACCCGCATCGTCACCCGAGGGACCTCGAGGGTGTCGCAGAGCTGCCGCACGAGCGCGGCCGTGGCCGTCTGCACGCCGCGCCGGTCATCGCCGTGCAGCCCCGCCTCGATCGCCTCCAGCGTCGGCGCGGCCGCGTCCGGATCGTCCAGCGGAACCTCCACGATTTCGTCGCTGCGGCGGTAGGTGGCCTGTCGCTTCTTGCCCAGGCGTGCGTAGTACGGGAAGCGGCTCACAGCAGCGGGGAGAGGACGCGGGCGGAGTTCTCGAGCAGGCGTTGGGAGACGGGCAGGTTGCTCCGCTGGGACCGCTTCACTTCGGTCGCACTGCGCAGGTCGACCTCGTAGACCGAGCACAGCGCTCGGGTCACCTCGGGATCGTAGAACATCGCCGTGATCTCATAGTTGATGTGAAAGCTTCGCACGTCCATATTGGCCGAGCCGATCGCTGCGACGTCGTCGGCGATGAGGTACTTGGCGTGCAGCATGCCGGCGTCGTACTCGAAGATGCGGCATCCGACCTCGAGCAGCTCGTCGTAGTAGCTCCGTGAAGCGTAGGCGACGACGCGGCTGTCGTTGTGGCGCGCGGCCGGCACCAGGATGCGGACCTCGACGCCCCGCAGTGCGGCGGTGCGGAGGATCAGCATCAGCGGCTCGTCCGGTACGAAGTACGGGGTGGCGATGTACGCCCTCATGCTGGCGGCTGCGATCGCGGCCGAGAACTGGGCTGCGATCGCGCCTGCGACCGGCAGGTCCGGCCCGCTGGGGATGATCTGCGTGAGCGGTCCATCCGATCGCATCGGCGTGTCCATGTGCTCGCCGAACGGGTTGGCCTGCTGGAGGGCCTCGCGGGGCCGCCGCTGCATCCGCTGGACGCGGGCGTCGAGTGAACGGGTCGCCTCGGGCCGCTTGCCCTGCAGGTCGACGATTTGGCCGGTGGTCACGAGCCAGTCGTCGAGGAAGGTGGCCTCGAGTCCGACGACCGCGTCGCCCTCGAGCTGCACGAAGAGGTCGCGCCAGCCCTCGGTCTCCGCTTTGCTGCCGAAGTACTCATCCCCGACGTTGAGGCCGCCGACGAAGCCTACGCCGCCGTCGACGGTGAGGATCTTGCGGTGGTTGCGAAAGTTCACCCGGCTGCGCCCGAGGCGAATGGGGACCCGGACGGGGCCGAAGATCTCCACCTCGCCGCCCGCCTCCAGCACGGCGGCAAAGTGGCTGCGCGCGAGACCCCAGCTGCCGAGTTGATCGACGAGCACGCGCACCTCCGCCCCGGCGGCCGCACGTTCGGCGAGGGCCGCGGTGATCGCTCGGCCGGCCGCGTCATCACGCCAGATGTAGAACTCCGCGTGGACCGACCGCGTGGCCGATGCGATCGCGGCGAGCACGGCGGTCCGGGCGTCATCGGCAGTGGTCAGCAGGCGCACCGCCGACGCGCGGCGCAGCGGGGCGGCCGTGCTCTTCATCGCGAGCCGAACGAGGCCTCGGGGTCCTGGCGCGAGGTCCTCCGGCAAGGCCTCAAGGTTGGCGAAGGACTCGGTGCCCGCGAGCGGATCGATCTCGCGACGCCGGCGCTTCTGTCGAGACCGGCGGACCCGCCGGCGGCTGAACACCAGGTAGGTGACGAGGCCGAGCACCGGCAGGAACACCATCCCCAGGATCAGCGCGAGCGTGGTCGTGGGCCGCCGCCGCTCCAGCAGGACGACGACGGAGACGGAGCCCGCGTACAGGAGAAACCCGAGCTCGAGCACCCAGCGGGGGATCGAGTCGAGAAACTCCACCGGCGGCGGGACTATACCCGCCATCGCTTGGGAACGGCCGGATCAGCCGCAGAGGTCGCTTTTGGGGGCCGCGCCGACGCACGGCGGGGCGAGGATCGGCATGGCGAGTTGGTCGAGACGGCACTCGATCGAGTCGTCGCCGGCGCTCTGAGCCGTCAGCGGCATGTCTTCGCACCAGGTCATGCACTTGCTTCGGCTCTCGAACCCATCGCCCCCGTGCGAGCACGTGTCCTGAAACTCGTCGCAGTAGCGCTCACACGTGACGATGAACGCCGTGCCGCAGGTCTCCGAGTCCGGGCCGGCGTCGCGGCAGACCTCCTCGCCGTTCGCGGGGGTGTAGGCGCTCAGCACGTCGCCACGGCACTTTGCGGAGGGGTTGCCGTCGTCGGTCTCCGCGTAGGCGCACAGCGTCTCGCACTCCGCGGTCGAGGCGTAGTACGAGTCCGCGCCGCACGCGTTGCGGTAGTCCTGGCAGTAGCTCTCGCACGCGTCGGGCTCGACCACCGTGCCCGAACCGGTGAGCGGGTCCTCGGGGAACTCTCCCATCCCGAGCGCAAGCGGGTCGGGGTCGCAGCCGGCGAGGGCGAACAGGCAGAGGGCGAGGGTGCTGATCCGTTTCGTCATGGCGATGTCCTTGTGGGGGTCTCCCCCGAACCATCGGGCCCGGTGCCAGCAAAGTTGAGGACACGCCGGAGGCTGACCGGACGCCGATGAGACGCATGGCGCGCTTGATGCGCGGCATGACCCGCAGGGCGACGGAGGGTGCTCGTGCCTGCTACGCTCGCCGCGCATGCCGTCGCTGCCGCAAGTGCTGCACGAAGCTACGCGCAGGAGTGCGACCGAGATCATCATCGAGTCCGGTCAGGCGCCCATGGTGCGGACCGAGGCAGGGTCGGTGTCGATCGGTGAACTGCTCAGCGAGTCGGAGCTGTTCGACGCGCTCGCGCAGGTGCTCGGCCCAGACCAGCAGGCAGAGCTCGCGGTGGGTAACGTCGTCTCCTTCGAACTCGAGGTCGAGAACGGTGCGTGGAGCCTGGTGACCGAGCCCTCCGCCGACGGGATCGTCGTGCGGGGCAAGTCGCTGGGCGGGACGTCGTCCGATGCCGAGGGTGCCGGGCCCGCGCTCGACCTGCCCAAGCTCGACCCGGTCGAACTCGAACGCCAGAAGCCCGTTCCTGCGACCAGCCCGTCGCTCAGTACGACGCCCAAGCGGCGCAGCACGCAGTGGGACATCGGTGTGCCCGCGGCGCCCGACCCCGGCGCTCGCTCGGCACCACCGTCCACGCCGAGCTGGTCTCGTCGACTCGAGGCGCCCGAAGAGAGCGACTTCGAGATCCGCACGCCCACGGGCGAGCAGCCGGCGAACCTCATCGACGCGCACGATGCTCACGCCGACGATGACGACGGCGGCGACGACTTGCCGGAACTGCTCGCGCCGCCGCCCTCGGAGCAAGCGTGGGACGACGAGGTTGAAACCGTTCCCGTCCCGGCGCCCGCGCAGCACGTGTCACAGACGCGCTTGGCTGCAAATCCTCCGGCCACCGCAGCCACGCTCGAGTCGTTCGCCGCGTCCGTGCAGCCGGGCACCTTGTGCTTGGTGCAGGGTGAGGGTGCAGGCGAGGTTCTCGCGATGGCGCTCGACGGAGGCGACTACGCGTTGATCGACGACACCGAGCCCGGTGGCGTGCTCCGGGCCGCCGCCGAGTTCGAACCCGGTGGTCGTTTCTTCGTCGCGGTCGATGATCCCAGCGCGTGCTTGGGCTGGATTCTTCGGCGTCTCGAGGAAGGCGCCCGCGTGGTCGTGCAGACGCGGGCCCGGACGGCGCCCGGTGCCCGTCGAATCCTGCTGGGGACCGACGCATCCGAGCGCGCCGAAGCCTGGCTCGATGCGCACAATCTGCTCTGGTTCGCCTCCGACGCCGACGGCTGGACGCGGCATCCGTTCTAGAGCCGAGGCCGCCGCCGATCAGGCGGCCTTGGCATCGAAGTGCGCGTCGTAGACGCAGACGCAGTTTCGCCCGCTGTCTTTGGCGCGATACAGGGCGCCGTCGGCGGCCGCGATGAGCTCGTCGGGCGCGCTGTGATGCCCGGTCACGTCCGTCCCCGCGACGCCGATGGAGCACGTGCGCGACCCAGCAGCGCTCGCGTCTTTGCTGCGTAGCTCGAACGCAGACCGGACGCGTTCGGCGAGATGGCACGCCGCGGCCGCGGTGGAGTTCGGACACAAGATCGCGAACTCCTCGCCGCCGTAGCGGTAGGGCAGGTCGCAGGCGCGGGTCGACTCGGCGAGCAGGCGTCCGAAGGCACGTAGCAGGTCGTCGCCAACCTGATGCCCGAACGTGTCGTTGACCGCTTTGAAGTGGTCGATGTCCAGCAGCAGCACCGCCAGCGGTCCCCCAGTGCCGGCGGCCTGCTTCAGCTCGGAGTGGATGCGTTCGTCGAAGGAGCGTCGGTTGCCGATGCCGGTCAGCGCATCCATCGAAGCGATGCGGCTGAGGGTTCGCGTCTTCTCTTCGAGCGCCTTGGTCAGCGAGCGAATGCGGAGCATCGCGGTCATGCGGACGCGAAGCTCCAGCGCATCGATCGGCTTGCTGAGAAAGTCGTCAGCCCCGGCGTCGATTCCATTGGCCCGCGCGTTGGCGTCGTCCAGCCCGGTCAGGAAAACGATGGGTACATACGTGCTCGCGCGGCTGCGAAGGATTCGGGTCAGCTTGAATCCGTCGACGGTGGGCATGACCGCGTCCATCAATACGAGGTCGACGTCTCCACGGCCGAACGCGCGCAGGGCCTCGGTCCAGGTGTGGCACGCAGAGACACGGTGTCCGCAGTCTTCGACGATCGAACTGACGTGCGCGGCGACGGCCGGCTCATCGTCGACGACGAGCACGTGGGCGGGTACCGAAGGTCGTTGTGGCGCAGCGATCACCGTCGACTCAGGCGGCGCGCCGGGGACCGAACTCGGCGACGGCGGTGGGCAGGAGGCGGAGTCGAGGGGAGAGCACGGCACGAGGCAGCTCGACCGCGAAGCCGATGCGGCCACCCTGCTCGGTCAGCGTCAGCGCACCACCGCGAGCTTCGACGAGTCGGCGGCAGTGCGCCAGGGTGGGGTCGACATCTTCGCTGCCGCCGGAGGGATCGAGCGCGCGGACGAAGCGAAGCGGGGGGACACCGTCGGAGGTCACCGAGACGCGGACCTTGCTGCGGGCGGCCGACACGTGCACGCCCACGTACTCGCCATTTTCCTCACCGACCACGCGGAGGGCCGCGCCGAGCATGGCGCCCACCACGAAGGCCAGCTCTGCGGGGTCGCTGCTGACGGTGGGCTCTCCTGGCGCGAGGCGAAGCTGAATGTTGACGTTCTTCGATTGAACGCGCGCCGCGACCTGGCCGACCACGCCGGCAACGAGCGTGTTGACCTGGCGGGTCGTCTGCGTCCGACCCGTGATGCCCGAGTCGTTTGCGGCGCCTGCGTTGGAGGGGCCGTGCAGCGGAAGGACGGAGGGAGCGGGCTTGGTGGTGACTTGGGGGAGCAGGTGCATGACAGTCCTCGGGGGGGCGCCGTAGCGCGGTGGCTCCCCCATGCAATGCGGGATGCGTGCCAGGTCGTACCGGATTCGCGTGCGAGGACGTGGAATCCCGCCGGCCGCCTCGATGGGCCACAGAATGCGCGAGACCGGCCTCCGGTCCAGGGCCGCGCAGACCTGTCTTGCGGGTCCGATACGGCGTTTGGACCGCTGTGGTCCGGGGCGTGAACGTTCGGCGCGGCGCCGATCGGATCACACGTCGGGCGATGTCTCGACGCGTCGGCGCAGCGCCTTCAGCACCCGATGCCAAGCCTCCGACGATCGACGAAGCCCTGGCGATCGGGGCGCGGCGCAGCGTCGGAGAAACGTCGATCGTCGGGATCGTGACCCCCGAACCAAAAAAACAGCCGCCGCGACGGGTCGCGACGGGCCGGTTGATGCGAGAGCGGCTCAGCGCGAGCCGGACGTGTCGGCCAGCAGGTGCAGGAACGTTTCCGTCGACCCAAAACCGGACTCGTGCATGACGACTTGCGCGCCTCGGCGCGAGGTCTTGCCGATGCCGATCGGGGACAGGAAGTTCGCGGTGGGCTCTTCGGTCTGCGTCACCGTGCAGATGACCAGCACGACGAGTTCCTCGTCGGGGTCGATGCCGGCGAACGAGGCCGAGCGCCGCACCAGATCCAGCGGGAAGTCCGGCGCGACCTCGAGGGGATCGAGGACGATGAACGCCAGGTCGGGTCGCTCGAACGCCTGCAGCCACCGAAACGGCGACGCCGGGGTGTGGTCGATCAGCACGAAGGTCTGCGCTTCGGGAAACCCGGGCAGGCCCATCGGCAGCGTGATCAGTCGGTCTTCGGGGACTTCGATCCGGCCGAAGCGAGTGCTTTCCACTGCGCGTAGAGCCGCTCCAGCTCGTCCGGGCTCGGCGTCACTGCGGCCTTGACGTTCTCCTCGGCGATCCCCTGATACAGTTCCTCCCGGTAGACCGGAAGGCCGTGCGGTGCCGAGATCCCCAGGCGCACCTGACGCCCGCGGACTTCCCGGACGACGATCTCGATCCCGTTGCCGATCAATATCTTCTGTCCGATCTTTCGCGTCAGCGTCAGCATGGTCGTCTCCGTGGGCTTCGGTCGAAGGGTTCGGCTTCTCCCGTGTACTCATCGTGTTGGGTCCATCATCGGCACTGGGAATTCGGCGGGTGCCGCAGCGTGCGCGGCGAGACGGATGCCGATCCGCCGACTCGCCGTGGAGGAACGGTGAGCGGCGGCACAGGTGCCTCTGTGACGGAGTATGACACAGCCCCGCATCGTAGGTACGCCAGACGCGCGCGAAGAGCGGTGTCACCTCGGGACGGGCACGAGGAGGGGCGCGGACTCCGCGAATTTGCACCCCCGGCCGGCCGAACTCGACCGATGGGCTAGCGGGCCGGCCGAAGCATGGTGCGCAGCTTTCGGGTGGCCTCTCCCATGATTTGACAGATCCGCGACTCGGTCACGCCCAGCTCTCCGCCGATCTCTCGAAGCGTCATCTCTCGCTGGTAGTACATCTCGAGGACGCGCTGCTGGCGAGGAGGCAGGTTCGAGATGGCCTCGCCGAGCCGACGGATCATCTCCCGCTTCATGCTCAGCTCGTCTGGTCGCGGGGAGGGGGATGGCAGCTCCATGCCGCGCCCCCCATCGTCATCGCCGCGCGACATGTCGTCGAGGCTCAGCATGCGGACGCTGCCCACGCGCGAGACCAGCTTGCGGTAGTCGGCAATGGTCAGCTCGAGCGCTTCGGCGAGTTCTTCTTCGACCGGCGGACGACCGAGCTTGGCGGTCAGCTCCTGCGTCTTGCGAGCGATGCGCTTGCTTGCGAGGCGAGCGTTTCGAGCCATCAGATCGTAGCGGCGCAGCTCGTCCAAGATCGCACCCTTGATCCGGAACTCGGCGAACGTCTCGAAGCGGTCGGACTTGCTCGGATCGTAGCGGCGCGTCGCGTCGATCAGGCCCAGCATGCCCGCGCCGACGAGGTCGTCGAACGAGACGTGGCTGGGGAGGTTGCGGGCGAGGCGGCTCGCGAGGCGTTTGACGAAGTCCATGTACTGCGTGGGGTCGACGGCGGGCGGGGCTTCGTTCGCCGCCGGGCCGCCGACGTCGACGCGGCGCAGCACCGCAGGCCCGCTGTTGGCAGCCGGAGTTCCCGTCGCGGTGGTCGTGGGTTGAGGGGGCGCGGGAAGGGTGTGGGCTACGGCTGTCATTGTCCGGCTCCTTGTTGGCGCAGCAGGCGGCGCCAGAAGATTTGGGTGGCACCCGATCGGGTGTCGCGGTGGGTGGATTCGAGGAAACGTTGGGCGAGGCCGCCGATGGCGACGCTCGAGTCACTGTTGGGATAGGCCTCGCTGACCGGCAGGCCGCGCATGATGGCGCGTCCAACGTGCGGGTCGAAGGGCACGGCGCCGAGGTACTCCAAGCGCACGTCGAGCGCGCGGAGGGCTTCACGCTCGAGCTTTTCGAAGAGCGCGAGCCCTTCGGTGTGATCGCCGACGAGGCTCGCGGTGACCTTCACGTCCCGCACGTGGTGGCGCCGACGCAGGACTCGAAGGGTGGCCAGCGCGTCGCAGAGCCCGGTTGGATCCGCGGTGACCACCAGCATGGTCTCAGCAGCAGCCGCGCAGAAGCCCAGCGTCGAGGGGCCCAGCCCCGAGCCCGTATCGAGGACAACGGTGTCGAAGCGTTCGTCGAGCGTGTCGATGGCGGAGAAGAGCTCGTGTCGCTGCACGTCGGCGAGGTTGGCCGCGTCGAAGTCTCCCGACGCCCCGGGAAGCAGCCATACGTCGTGCGGACCAGGGACGAGGGCGTCTTCGATCGCCACTGCGCCGGAGACGACGTCGGCGCTCGTCGGGCCGGGCGCGAGCCCGAGGACGATGTCGAGGTTCGCCAGGCCGAGGTCGGCGTCGACGGCCAAGACGCGCAGGCCTAGACGGCCCAGGGCGAGCGCGAAGTTGGCCGCGATGTTCGTCTTGCCAACGCCGCCCTTGCCCGACGCGATCGCGACGACGCGCGCCGTGCCGGGTTGGGGGCGGCTCCGCAAGACGATCACCGGGGCGTCGGCGCTCGTCGTTTCAGGAGGAGGATTGGACTCGGTGGTCATCGGTTTGCTGCCGGCCAGACTGGCCAGCACGCGCACCTAGACTGCAAGGCGTAGGCCAGCCCACGCGCTTCACGTTCGATGACGCCCTGGATGCCGGTCCCCGCGCGCACGCGGTCCGTGCCCGGGACACCGCACATCTGCGCGGGCCCAGCCTCGCCCCGGGGCCAACCCGTCGTGGACCACGTCTCCCGCGGCGGCGCCGAACCGCGACGTGACGCGTCCCGAACGAGAGACGCCGACGGATTGTCGGCCCGTCAATCTTTCAAGATTCGGGCGACGACCGTCGGCGTCGTGGGGCCCACCGTGGGCCGGGCGTGCGGAGCGTCCCGTCGTGGGTTCAGGATGCGCCGCCGGCCTTGCGTTTGCGCTTGCGCAGCTTCTCGACCAGCGTCGTTCGGTTCATCCCCAAAAGGATGGACGCCTGGTTCTTGTTGCCGCCGGTGCGCTCGAGGGCCTGCTGGATGAGGCTCATCTCGAACGCTTCCACGGCCTCGCGAAGGTTGAGACCTTCTTCAGGAAGCAGGAACCCGTCGGGGGTGGTCGCGACGCGGCGGGCGACCATCGACTCGGAGGGGTCGGGCACCATCGCGTACTCCCCACTTTGGGCCGCCACCGGGGGCGGGGTGCTTTCGGTCGCGCTGGTGATCGGAAAGGAGAGCACGCTCGACGTCGCCGGACTCGCGGGTGCCGTCGGCTCGGTGGGCGCGTTCGCGGGAGCGCTGGCGGTTTGGGCCCGCTGCACCTTCGGCGGAAGATCGTCGATGTCGAGCACGCCCGAACCTTGATGCAGCAGCACCATGCGCTCGACGGTGTTCTCGAGCTCGCGGATGTTGCCCGGCCACGGATAGGCCTCCATCAGCTCGAGGGCGCGGTCGGACACGCCATCGACGCGCCGGGGACGCTTGGACGCGTCGCGCTCCAAGAAGAAGCGGGTGAGCAGGGGAATGTCGCTCGCGCGCTCCCGCAGCGGCGGCAGATGAATCGGGATCAGGTTGAGCCGGTAGAAGAGGTCTTCGCGGAACGTCCCCTTGGCGGACATCGCCTCGAGGTCCTTGTTGGTGGCGGCCAGAATCCGGACGTCGCACTTTCGGGGGCGGGTCTCACCCACGGGAACGAACTCCTGCTCCTGGAGCACGCGCAGGAACTTCACCTGCACCGAAAGCGACATCTCGCCGATCTCGTCGAGAAAAAGGGTTCCCCCGTCCGCGACCGCGAAGCGACCCTCTCGCGCCTGGGTCGCGCCGGAGAAGGCGCCCTTGGCGTGACCGAAGAGCTCGCTTTCGATCAGGGTCTCGGGGATCGCCCCGCAGTTGACCGGCACGAACGGCGCTTTGTTGCGCCCCGAGGCGTGGTGCAGGGCGCGGGCGATAAGCTCTTTGCCGGTCCCGGACTCGCCGGTAATGAGGACGGTGCAGTCGGTCGCCGAGATTCGCTCGAGCACCAGGAACACCTCGAGCAGGTTCGGGTGGTCGCCGATGAGGTTCGGCGCGTGCTCGTCCCGCCACAGCGCGCGCGGGTCGGGGCCGGCACCGGCGCCCGCTTTGCCGGTGCCCATGACCCGCGTGACGGTCTCGTGCAGCTGGTCGAGCTCGAACGGCTTGACCAAGAAGTCTTTCGCCCCGAGGCGGATCGCTTCGACCGCGTGGCTGATCGTGCCTTCCGCAGACATCATGATCGCCGGCGACGTGAAGCCGTCCCGACGCGCACGCTTGAGGACCTCCATCCCGTCGAGGTCGTCCATGCGTAGGTCGAGCAGCACGACGTCGAAGTCTCGCTTGGAGAGATGATCGAGCGCCTCGGTTCCACCCCCAGCGCCGGTGCAGTTGCAGCCGACCGCGGTGAGGTAGTTCTGCAACAGCGTCCGGTGCGGCTCGTGGTCGTCCACGATCAGCACGGAGCTTCCGGAAAGAATGGAATCGTCCGACGCCGTCACCCCTCGATCATTCGCTGAGCGGCGCGCGGGGTCAATCGAATGACACCGTGCTGCCGCGTCCCGTTTCGGTGCGTCACGCCGGATCGCGCGGTCGATGTGGGCGGCTGGCGGTGCGTGCACGACCCGCAGCGAGCCGGCTGGGTGGCCCTGCCCCTCGTGGACGGGGTAGGGCGCTGTCGTTGTGTGCGCGGGGCGGAACGCGCGTGGTCTCGCCGGCCGCAGTCGGGACGGCGCAGCGCCTCAACCGGGTCCCGCGCGCGCCGATGTTCCTCGCAGCAGAGGCCGCGATGAATGCACCCACTTCGAGTACCCCGATCCTGTTCGTAGACCCCCAGCCCGACACGGTGATTGCGTTGCGTGACGAAGGCGCTCGCCTTCGGGACCCGATGCGCATCGCGGCGGTTCCGTCGGTCGAAGACGCTGTGAAGGCACTCGAACAGTCGGAGGCGCTCGACGCCGTCGCGCTGAACCTCGACCTCGGCGACGACGCTGCCACGACGCTGATTGCCGAAATCGAGACGCGGCTGCCCGGACTGCCGGTCATTGCATATGCCGACCGACTCGACGACGCTCGCGTCGCCACCGCCTGTCATCTGGGCGCCGCGGGCCTGCTCGCCCGTCCGTTCTCTGCCGAGCAGCTGCAGGACCTGCTGCGCCAGCCCGCGCCCGATGCAGGCTTTTCCGGCACGACCACCGGCGTACCCACCCCCATGCTGCTCACGCTCCACTGTGCGGCGGGAGCCCATGGCGCGCTGCACCTGCGCTGCCCCGAGACCCAGACGCGCCCCGAACGACTCGGCACCATCTTTCTTGACGCCGGGCAGCCGATTCACGCCACCGCAGGAGACCTGGCCGGGTCACAGGCGGTCCACGCGATGCTCGGATGGATGGACGCGGAGGCGACGTGGCTGCCCGGCAAGACGCGGTGCGCCCGAACCATCGTTGGCCGCTGGGAAGGGCTGCTCGCGCGGGGCTTCACGGCCGGACCGGGCGTGGGTGGCGAGCCCGTCGAGGACGTCGTTGCGGTGGCGTACCCGGAGGTGGTCGAGAAGCTCTCCCGGCTGGCCCAGACGCCCGACGTCCTCGGCGCGTTCTTGCTGCGGCACGCGGAAATCGTGACGGGGCGCTGCACCCCAGAGGTCGATGAAACGCTCGCTGCGCGGGCGCTGTGCCGCCTTTCGCACGTCTTCTTCGACGTCGACGCGCAGCCCAACGAAGACGCCGGCCGTGAGATCCAAGCCATCGTCGGCTCGGTGCGCCTGGTCATCGACCGCATCGGTCCGCCCGAGATTGGCTTCCAGGTCGGCGTGCTGGTCCGTCAGGCCGCACCGGTGTGCAAGAGCCTGCGTCGCCTCCTGCGGCAGATCGACGGGACGTTCGCCCGCGCCGCGAAGAAGCGCCGCGCCCTCTCGCCCGAGGCGACCTCTGCGGTGAATTCGGCGCATCCGGGCGCGCTCGGCGTCGCCTGAGCGACGACCTCCTCGCTCAGCGGCCCTTCGCGTCGCACTGCCGTTGCTCGGCGGTGCGGCGCGTTTCGTTGTCGGCAAGCAGCGCGAGGTCGCAGTGCAGCGATGGGATGAACGGGTTGTTGCGGACCGCTCGCCCCAAGGCTTCTCGCGCGCCGTCGCGGTCGTCGGTGCGCAGTCGGGCGCGGCCCTGGGCCGCGGCGAGGTTGGCGTTCTCGGGGTCCTCTGCGGCGGCGATGTCCAGCAGCGGCACGGCCTCCGCGAACCGCTCCAGCTCGACGTACAGCCGCCCCAGTCGCTTCGCGAGGGTGGAGTCCTTGGCCGCACGCTTGTCCGCCTTGCGGGCCTTTTCGTACTGCGTTGCGGCGGCCTCGCGATGTCCTCGGCCCTGCAGCAGCGAGCCCAAGCGCGCGTGCTGTCGGGCGCGGCCACCCCCCAGGTCCGAGAAGACGTCGCCCAGCTGTTCTTTGGGCTCGGCGCCGTCCTTGAACTCGAGCGCGTCGATCTCTCCGTCTTTGCCTGCGGCGGTGCGGGCCTTGGTGACCCGCTTCCACTCGGCCATGAAGGCCTCGAACGTGTCGCCCCAGGCGAAGGCGAGCGCGGCCTCTGCGTCGTCCCCGGCGGCGACGCGGTCGAGCAGGCGCGCAATGCCCTCGGTGCCTTTGCGCTCGAGCAGCAGACCGAGCATCGTCTCCACCTCGGCGTACGCCAGCGCGGCACGCTCGGCGGAGGGGAGCATCGCGACCGACGGGTACATCTCGGCGAGCGTGACCAGGTCGTCGTCGACGATCGCGCGGTGCAGCCGGTACGCGATCGGGGGCGCGAGCGGCTCTGCGTCGGTCCGGCGCCACCGCGTCTCGAGTGCCTTCGCGAGGCCTTCCTGCAGCCATACCGGGGCCAGGTTGTCCGTCCGCATCGTGAGGATGTAGTGGACGTATTCGTGGACGGCGGTGTCGAGCCAGCCGTAGCCGTAGACCATCACGCGGGGCGTGATCATCATGACGCGACTGTATTTGGCCACCCCGACCGTGCCCGTGGTGCGGATGTTCTTGACCGACAGCGGCGTGACCATCGCCAGCTTGGTGGGCTGATCGAAGAACTCGAACCGCACGGTGTGCTTCGGCACCACGCCGATGATGTCGCCCAAGCGGGTGCGGGCCTCTTCCATGGCGTCGAAGAGGTACGGGGCCAAGATGGCGTCTTGGTCGCTGGCGAACACGGCCTCGAAGTTGCCGCTGGGGCTGGTGACCGTGATCGCCTGGTCGAGGGCGGTTTGGGCTCCACGCGCGAGCCCAAGGTAGTGCTGCGCTTCTTCGAGCGCCGCGCTGCCTTCAGCCAGCTTATTGGAAGCGATGGCCTCCGCCAGCAGCGACTCCGCCTCAGCGTAGTCGGCCTCGTATACCTTCAGGACGCCGCGCTTGACCTGCGCGGCCATCGTGTCGTCGGCGCGCTCCATCGCGGCACGGGCCGCCGGCAGGTCCCACGCCAGCAGGGCCGCGTCGACGTCGTCGAGCGCATCGTCGGCGAGCAGCGCCAGGGGCATCGCGCCGAGTTGAGCCGCTCGCAGGGGCGCGGGTCCGGTCATCGCGGTGGCATCCGAGGCGATGGTCGCGGTGCCGAGCAGGCCTAGCGTGATTCCCAGCAGCCTCGTCCAGCGCCTCATCGCAGCAGCTCCTCGTAGTAGCGTTTGACCGGGGCGTCGTAGCCCTCGGGCGTGCTCTCCTTCATGGCGTCCATCAGCGCGTCGCGAAGGCTGCGATCGCGCTCCGCCTCGGTGGAGGCGTCGGCGGACGAGCTCGACGGCGGCGGCGGTGGCGGGCCCTGTCGCAGGCTGTCGATCGCCCGCTGAAGGGCACTCCACGCGCCGTTCTGCGACCGGATCGCCTGCTGGGTGCCATCGTCTTCGAGCGCGTCGGCGCTCCCGCGCATCGCCGCGTCGGTGTCGCGCATTGCCGCCCGTCCTTCTTTGGGAAACTGTTTCGACGCGGCGGACTCGGCCAAACGCTCGGCCCGCGTGCGAAGCCCTGCCTGACGACGCGCAAGGTCTTCGAGCTGAGCCTGCTGCGCGGGGTCGAGGACCTCGGAGGCGCCCGGCAGCGGCGCCTTCGTCTTGCCGCGGAGTGACTGGGCCTTTTTCTGGGCGCGTCGCAGCGCCTTGCCTTCGCGCTCCTTGGCCTCCGAGCCTGTCACGGCGCGCTGAAGACCGTCCTCAGCTGCCCGTGCCGCGTCGTCGAGGTCGAGGGCCGTGGACCTGTCGTCCTCCGCGGCGTTCTCGAGGGTCTCGAGGGCCGCCTGCGCATCTTCGAGGCCGCGTCGTGCGTCGCGGCCGAGGCGGGCGTCATTGATGTCTTCGAGCGCCTTGCGCAGCGACTTGGCACGATCCGCCGCCGCGTCGCGGACGTCGTCCTGCGCAGCCTGGTCCTTCACGCCCTCGCGGTAGGCCTCGTGCAGCATCTTCGTCTGCGCGCGCACGCTGCCTTCTTCATCCTGCAGGCGGCTGAGCTCGCGGAGCAGCTCCATCCGCTGGCGCTCCTCCTCGGTGAGCACGGGCGCTTCACCGCCGGGCTGCCCCAGCTTGTCCTGTACTGCGTCGCGCAGCTGCTGAACCTCGCCCAGCTGTCCGCGCGCAGCCTCGAGTGCCGCGTCGGTCTCGCCCCGCCGAAGCATCTCCGAGAGTTGCTCCTGCTGCTTCATCGCCTCGAGCGCCTCGAACGCGTCGAGGTTCATGAACTCGCTGTCGACCTCTTCACGAAGCATGGCGCGGGCCTCCGCGATCCGACGAAGGTCCTCTTTGCGGCGCTGCTCCAGCTGCTCGATCTGGGCGCGGGCCGACTCATCCCCGGCCTTGAGCTGCTCGAGCAAATCCACGAGCTTGCGCTGCGTCGCCTCGAGCCGAGCCACGAGCGCTTCGAGCCGCTCGACGACCTGACCGTCGACGAGGTCGTCGATGCGGATGATCTCGTCCTCGAGCTGCGTGACCTCTTCGCCGTTGTGCGCTCCGATGGGCGCCAACGCCTTGAGCGCGGCGTCGGGGTCTCGTCGAGCCACGCCGGTGGGCATCGCGGCGTGCAGGGCGAGCTCGTCGTCGTGCAGGGCTTTGAGTCGGCCGTGGACCTTCGTCAGGACGGCGACGTCGCGCTCGTCGGTCAGCGTGTCCATCGTGGCCGCATCGATCGCCATCGAGAGCATCGCGAGCAGCTCGCCGCCGCCGCTGAGGAGGTCGCGGGCGGCCGAGGCCCGAACCGGGAGCGGAACATCGAAGCCCGCGGCGTCGACCGGTGCGTCGTCGAACGCCGTCGTCGTCATGCGGGCCGCAAGCAGGTCGACGGCACGGTCGCGGAGCTCGGCCAGCTTCACGATGTTGGCCGCATGCTCGGCTTCGTCGTCTCGAACGACGAGCGTCATCGTGGTCGAGCGCGTCACCTTGCCCGGCGGGTCCGGGAGCGGGACGAGGCCCAGGCCCGGGTCGTTGTCGCGGACTTCCACCCAATAAAGGACGTCGCTGCGCTCCTTGAGCGGGATCGCAGACAGGTCCCACGTGAAGCGCTGCCTCCACATCCGGCCCAGGTCGCGGGGCGTGCCGGCCTCGAGGCGGTGCGTGGTCCCATCGGGCATCTGATAGACGAGCGCCGCCGAGGCCACGCCGAAGTCGTCTCGCGCGACGAAGCGAATGTCGACGCTCTGCCGCTCGCTGACCTCGCGCTGCGCGGCGGGCAGGGGCAGCAGCTCCACCTCGGGTGCGCGATCGGGCTCGAGCAGCAGGGGCATGGCCGGGGAGCGGCGCCCTTCGTCGTCGGGGTCGTCGGGGTCGTCGAGCAGCACCACGGTCCACGTTCCGCTGCCGCGCGCCGTGAAGCTGCCGGAGAAGCGCATGCCTTCGGGGCTCTGCGGCGTGTCCGGCGGAAGCGCGGTGAGGTCGACGATCTCCGGGGGCGGTGCCTCCACGGCCTCGGTCGGGTCGTAGTTGAGGACCGCCCGCGCGGCGGCGGCGGGGCGCCAGGCGTCGAGCGTGAGGCCGACCTCGGTGCCGGCCACGACCCGCAGCGCGCCGCTGGGGTTGGGGACCAGACGCGCCGGCCGACGCGTGTGCGCAGGGTAGGTCAGCTCCACCGTGAGCGAGGACCAGGCCGGCTCGGGGGGCGCAGGGGGTCGTCCGTCATGGGCGGCGAGCAGCAGCGCAAGACCGCCGACGGCCGTGGGCGCGAGCCCGCACGTAATCGTGGCGAGGCCGACGAACGCAGCCGCGACGGCGCGGGCACGCCACCGCGGCCGGGGCAGCGCGAGCGCGGCCTCGATGCGCGGGTGCGAGATTCGAGCGGCGACGTCCGCGACGTACGCGCCCGCCAGCTCTGGCGAGCCGAGCTGCGTCGTGGGGTCGATCAGCTCGAACGCACCGAGGATCTCGTGCCGAAGGCTTCGGTCGGCGTCGCGCTGACCCGCCTCGGTGATGGGGCCCAGCGGCCCTGCGTGCGCGGCGACGCTGGCTGCCGTGCGCTCGGCACGGCCGTACCGTCGCCATGCGGCCCGCACGGTCACCGCGGTCCAGGCCGTCACGGCGACGATGCCTGTACCCAGGGCGAGCGGCCCCACGAGGTCCCCGCGCAGCGTCCAGCCGGCGATCCACGCTCCTGCCGTCAAAACCGCGCAAACGACCAGCCCTGCGTCGAAGACGGCGGCGGTCGACCTCCGCAGCGCCGCAGCGCGGGCTGCAGCGGTCAAAAAGCGCGTCAGGGGCGCGGGGGCGGGCGGCGGCGGGGTGGCCAAGCGGATCTCCGAGCCCTCGGGCGTCGGCCAGGGTTGGCGCGCAAGGGGCGAGGAAAGGTATAACCGCGCACGGGCGAGCAGTCACTGGCCGGGCTGCCGCGACGAAGACCAAGCGCATTCGTGCTGGTCGTCTGCAGGGGCACGGACCCTGAATAGTCCCCACCGCCGGCCGTCGAAGCACGAGGAATACGTGGTTTCCACCGAAGCCGACGACCAGGCGTTGGTCGCAGCCTGCAAAGCAGGAGATCGGCGTGCGTTTCATGCTCTGTTTCAGCGCTATGAGCGCAAGGTTTACGCGGTTGCCTACGGATTCCTTCGGAACCAGGAAGATGCGCTCGACGTCACCCAAGAGGCCTTCATCAAGGTCCACCGGTACCTGCCCAACTTCGAAGGGCAGTCGAGCTTCTACACCTGGCTCTATCGCATCGTCGCCAACCTCTGCATCGATCACCTCCGCCGTGCCGGCCGCAAGAAGGACGTCGAGTTCGACGACAAGCTCCGGCACGACGGCGAGAACGACGCCGCCGCAGCCCGACTCCCGGTCTCGACGCTTGGCGATCCCTCCAAGGCCGTGCGCGACAAGGAAATCCTCGACGCCGTCGAGGCGAGCCTTGCCGAGCTCAGCGAAAAACACCGGATGGTCATCGTCATGCGAGAGCTGCAGGGGCTCTCGTACGCCGACATGGCCAAAGAGATGAACTGCTCGAAGGGAACCATCATGAGCCGTCTCTTTCACGCCCGGCGCAACATGCAGAAGCTGCTCAAGCAGCGACTTGATCACGTACCCAGCGGTGGCGACGCCGCCGGGGGAAACTCTGGGGGCGGAAAATCTGGATCCTCGTCGAACACCGACGGCTCCGGCTCCGTCACACAGGAGGCAGCATCATGACCAACACAGTTGGAACCTCCGGCGTGTCCCGCGAAGAGCTCGCGCGCCATTTCGACGGCGAGCTCACGGGC
Source organism: Myxococcota bacterium (assembly GCA_039024335.1). Classification (GTDB taxonomy): domain Bacteria; phylum Myxococcota_A; class Polyangia; order Nannocystales; family Nannocystaceae; genus CAJXVA01. The sequence goes on along the minus strand of JBCCQM010000009.1, from coordinate 43,483 downwards.
GCGGAAGCGCATGAACTCGCGGCCCAAATCGACGCCGATCCCGAGCTTCAGGCCGAACTGGCCCAGCTCGGCATCATTCAGGGGCTGGTCTCGGAGACGCTCATGGCCAAGGCCGAGGCCGTCCCGCAGGCGCGCTTCGAGCAGATGTGGGACGAGATCGACCGCACCCTCGACCGCGAGGCGAAGGCCTCGACGGCGAGCGGTGCGCAACCTGCCTCGTTCTGGTCCCGGATGATGGAAGCGCTGCGCCCCGTCCGGTGGCCGCTCGCGGGTGCAGCCGCTGCTGCGGCTGTCGCGCTGGTGGTCTTCAGCGGAGGTGACGACGTCGGACCCGACGGTGCGAATAAAGCTGACGCCGTCGCGTCTGCACCACAGCCCGACGCGACCGCACCGACGCAAGACGGCGCGACGCCGAAGCCGGCACCCACGAAGGCCCCCAAGGCCGCACCGCCTGCCGGGGACATGATGGCCCAGGCTCCCGACCCCGAACCCGCCGACGACATGCCCAAGCCGAAAAAAGTCGAGGCCGAGATCCACGGGGTGGAGTTCTCGGGGCACACCGGTCGCATCTCCAAGACCGGAACGGTGACCGTGCTCTACCTCGAAGAAGAGGCCGAGCCCAAAGACAGTGAGCGTTCGCTATGACCCTCCGACGCAGCAAGAGCATCTTCGCAACGGCCCCCTTCTTTGGCCTGGCCACCGCGCTCGCCGGCACCCTCGCGGTCGGCGTGGTCGCGACCCCGGCGGAGGCGAACGCCGCTGAGCCGGCCAAGGCCGGTCAGTGCAAAGTTCACGCGGTGCTGGCCTCGAAAGAGGGAGACGGCACCATTCCGAAGAACCTCGAGTTCATGAAGGAATGGCTCACCGACGAGCCGTACGACCGCTACAAGTCGTTCCACCTTCTCGGGTCGAAGAAGATCGCGGTCGAGCTGGAGAAGCCGGCGAACGCCACGTTCAAGACCGGCCACAAGATGAAGCTCAGCCTGCTCGGTGGAGACGAGAAGAAGCTGAAGCTGCACTTGGACCTCACCCACCGCGACGGCGAAAAGAACCTCGTCGCGATGGACTACAGCATCGAGGACAACGGCCTGTTCTTCGTGCAGGGGGGCAAACACAAGTCTGGCGAAGTCACCGGCCGGATCTTCTGGGCCATCCAGTGCGCTCGTCGCTGAGCGACCCGCCGCTGCTGCCATCAACCCCGCGCTCCTCCTCGGACCGCGGGGTTTTTGCGTAGGCGCACCCGTAGCGCAGCGGCTGGGTGCGTGCGGATGCACTACCATCCGTGCGCACGCCGGGGGAATCCCCGGCGCCTCCCCCCGCGTTCGAGTCTTGGTCCGCATGGCCGTTCGTCCCTCACCCGCGCCCAAGCCCGTTCGTCGACGGTGGGTGGTGCTTCTCGTGGTGTTGACCGCGTTCGCAATCTTGTCGATCGCGGCGGTCGTCGCCGTCCCGACGGTGTTGATCCCCTATGCCGAGGACGAAATCGAAGCCCGGCTTCGCAAGCGCCTGCGCATGCCGCTGACGATCGAAGACGTCGAGCTGACGTGGGGCCGGGTCGCGCTGCGCGGGATTGAAGCGGGTGGGGAAGGGGACCCCTCGATCGCGATCGATACGGTCGACGTCGACCTCGACGAGGATGCGCTGTGGTCCGCCCAGGCCCACGTGGTGGGCGTTCGCGTCAGCGGCGGTGAGGTCTCGGGCACGACCCGGGAGGTCGAAGCGATGATCCGGCGGATCCGCGAAGGCAAGCGCCGCGGCGCCAAGACGGGATCCTCGAGCGGCCGGCTGCGGCTTCGGCCCGCCGCCGTCGAGGTGTCCTCGGTCCGGCTCGACGTGCGGGATGGATCCCGCCGCGCTCAGGCAACGGTCTCGGCCGATGTCGACCTCGAGGCCCTGCGCGTCGCGGCGACCGCCAGCGACGTCGACGTCGACACCGGTGAAGGGCCCCGCGTGCTCGCGCGCAGCGTCTCCGCGACCGTTACCGCGGCGCGGACCAAGACCGGCGTCGCCGTACAGTTTCCGCTTCGCGTCGAGGTTCGGGGCGCGGCGGCGCCCATCGACGAGAACATCGCGGTCGCAGGCGTCGACGGCTGGGTGGAGGCCTCGGATGCGGTCGCGACGGAGATCACGCTCGAGCTGCAGGGAGCCTTCGGTCAGGCCGAAGGGGCCGTGGCCGCGGACAAGCTCTGGTCCGTTGCAGGACGGGTGCGGCGCGATCTCTCCGAGGGAGAGCTTCGGGTCGACATGGACGCGTTCGAGGTCTCGAAGCTGCCCCCGGACGTCGTCGCACGGCTGCCGCTCGTCGAGTCGAGCGAGGCGACGGTTGGCGGCCACCTTGCGGCCGTATTCGGCGACGGGGTCGCCGCGCTCGAAGGCGATCTCGCGCTGCAGGGATTTGGCGTCTCCTCGCCGACCCTTTCACGACAGACCGTCCGCGACTTGGGCATGGAGGTCTCCTTCGCAGCCCAGGTCGATCCGCAGGCACGTCGCGCGGTGCTGCACTACATCGACGTGGAGCGCGAAGGCGTGACCGTGTCGGGCTCCGCGGTGCTCGAGCATCCTCCGCGAACCCGCGGCCGTCGGTACGATCTGGTGGTCGACGTGCCGCGCGTCGCATGCCAGCGGGTGCTCGACGCGGTGCCCCAGGGGTTCGCGCCGGGCCTCGAGGGGTTCCGCTTCGGCGGGGAGATCGATGCCCACGTCACCCTTCACGTCGACTTCGCGGATCTGGAGACGCTCGCGCTCGGCGGCCACGTCGACCTCGAGGGCTGCGAGATCCTCGCGACGCCGCCGCACGCGGACGCTGCCCGACTCGCGGGCGGCTTCACGCACCGGGTCTTGATGAACGACGGGAGTACGGCCTCGGTGCAGATGTATCCAGGCGCCCGCGGCTTTGCATCGATCCGCCAGATCTCGCCGTGGGTGACGGCGGCGATCCGCACGACCGAAGACGGCGGCTTCTGGAAGCACAACGGCTTCATGCCGTCGCAGTTCGAGGTCGCGCTGCGTCGCAACCTGGCCGCGGGCCGCGTCCGACTCGGTGCGTCCACGATCACGATGCAGATGGTCAAGAACGTGCTGCTCGGTCACGAGCGCACGCTCTCGCGCAAGTTCCAGGAGATGATTCTGACCTGGTACGTGGAGCGGGTCCTCAGCAAGGACCGCATCATGGAGCTGTACCTCAACGCGATCGAGTACGGGCCGGGCGTCTACGGAATCGTCGACGCTGCGCGGTACTACTTCGGCAAGCATCCTGCGGACCTCGATCCCCCCGAGGCGGTCTACCTGGCGCTCATGCTGCCCAGCCCCGTGAAGCGAAGCGTCTATTACTGCAACGGCGAGCTCTCCGACCGGTTCGCGGTCAAGGTGAAGCGCATCCTCCGGCTCATGAACGAGCGCGGTCGCATGTCCGACCTGGACTACGAGGTGTGGAAGGACGGGGAGGTCGTCTTCGACCTGCGCCGCCGCGGCAGCGAGCGCGACTGTCACGGCCGCATCAAGCGCATGCGGGCGGGCACGTTCACGCAGATGCCGCTGTCGGGTCTGCTCTCCGAGGAGCGGCTGCTCGACGATCCGCCGCCCGAGCCCGCCGAGGCGTATGACGACAGCATCGATCTCGACCCGCTCGGCGATGACGACTTGCCGGGGCTCGAGGACCTCCCGGGCAGCGCAGACCCCTCCGAAGTCGACGATCTCGGCGTTCCGGCGATGGACGGCTGAGCCGCGGAATGCGGCCCGGCATCGGCGCGTTCTTTGGGTGTGCAGCCCGCGCTCCCCGTGCCATGGTCGTGCCGATCGATGGACGACCGCACCTTCGCGCGCCTGACGGCAGCGCACGCGCCCGCACACATCGCAGAGACCCTGCGCCCGTACATCACGCAGCCCCGCCAAGAGAAGATCGAGGCGCTGCTCGACGGTCGCTTGCCCACGATCCGCGTCGCGATGGAATCGCCCAGCGACCCGCACAACGCGGCGGCGGTCGTCCGCACCGCGGAGGCGTTCGGCGTCCTCGGGGTCCACGTGATTGCGACCGAGGGGCGGGCGCTGCACGCCAAAAGCACCACGCAGGGGTCCTACCGCTGGGTTCGCACCCATCACCACGGCACGCTCGACGCGTTCCTCGGCCACGCATCGATGAACGGCGTGGCGATCTACGGCGCCTGGATGGACGCGGAGCACACGCTGGGCGAGCTGCCGGTGAACCGGCCGATGTGCCTGCTGTTCGGCAACGAGAACCGCGGCCTGTCCGAGCAGGCCCGCAAGGCCTGCACCGCCGGCTTCCGGATCCCGATGGTCGGGATGAGCGAGAGCCTGAACCTCTCGGTCAGCGCCGCCGTCAGCATGTACGACGTCACGTCGCGGCACCGAGCTGCGGGGGCGGTCGGGCTCGATGAAGGCGCGCGCGCCGAGCTGCAGGCGCGGCACTACCTCGACAGCGTCGACGACCGGCTGTGGGCCGGGCTGCTCGGCGTGGAGCGTACGGAGCCGTCGTGAACGTCTGGGTGAAGCGGCTGGTCATCACCGGAGCCGTTCTCGCCGTCCTCGGCGTGCTCGGCGGGGTCGGCGGTCTCGCAGGCATCTTCTGGTACTACGGCCGCGACCTCGAGGCGCTCGACGAGGAGGGCCTTAAGAACTACCGGCCACCGCAGGTCACCCGCATCTACGCCGCCGACGGCACGCTGATCGGCGAGCTGTTCGAGCAGCGACGCACGCTCGTTCGCTACGAGGACATCCCAACCCACGTCGAGAACGCGTTTCTTGCTGCTGAAGACTCCGACTTCTACCGGCACGAGGGCATGGACTACACCGGCATGGTCCGGGCGCTCATCGCCAACGTGCGGGCCGGTCGCGTCACGCAAGGGGCGTCGACGATCACCCAGCAGGTGGTCAAGATCTTCATGCTCAGCTCGGAGCGCACGCTCGAGCGCAAGGTGCAGGAACTCATCCTCGCGCGGCGGCTGGAGCAGGCCTTCACCAAGGCTCAAATCCTCGAGCTGTACCTCAACGAGATCTATCTCGGGCACGGTCGCTACGGCATCGAAGAGGCCAGCTGGTTCTACTTCGGCAAGGGCATCGGCGAGATCAACCTCGGGCAGGCCGCGCTGCTGGCCACGCTGCCCAAAGCGCCCGGCCGCGACTCGCCAATTCAAAACCCGACCAAGGCGAAGACCCGTCAGGTCTACGTGCTCGAGCAGATGGTCAAGCACGGCTTCGCCACGCCCGAGGACGCGCAGCCGTTCATCGAGGGCCCCCTCGAGGTCGCCGACCCGACGCAGCGACGCACGCCGGTCGCGGGTGCCGAGGAATTCGTCGACGTGGCCGTGGATGCCGTGCGCGAGCACTATGGCGAAGACACGCTGCGGACCCTCGGGGCGTCGGTGTACACGAGCGTGTCGATGCAGGCCCAGGCCGACGCGCGCAAGGCCGCGTTGACGGGGCTCGCTGCGATCGACACCCGCAACGGCTACGGGCATGGCCTCAAGCCTGCCAACGAGGATGCCGCCGCGACGCTTCGGACCGCGTCCGCGGGCGCGATGACGGTCGGTCGTCGACTCGAGGCTCTGATCGAAACCCCGCCAGCCGACGGGATGTTTTCCGCGTCGCTCGGGGGCGTTTCAGTCGATGTCGCGGTCCCGGAGGGCTCACGCTACGACGACCCCGCGCTGGGGCCCGAGCAGTTCCCCGCGGGCGCCATCGTGCCGGTCCGCATCACCAAGGCCGCCACCGACGGGGCACCCGCGCGGGCCCGCATCGACGCCGGCCCCGAAGCAGCCGTGGTCGTGGTCGACGTCGAGTCGGGGGCCGTGCTCGCGATGGTGGGCGGCAGCACGTACGACCGCGGCGACTTCAACCGAGCGACGGACGCGAAGCGACAGCCGGGCTCATCGTTCAAGCCGTTCGTGTACGGCGCTGCGCTCGAGTCGAAGACGATTACGCCCGCGTCGCTGCTCGACGACAGCCCCGAGGTCTACAAGGACTGGAAGCCGACCAACTATCGGCGCGACAAGTATCTCGGAAAAATCCGGGCCCGCATCGCGTTGGCCAAGTCGGTCAACACCATCCCGGTCAAGCTCATCGACGAGCTCGGCCCCAAGGCGGTCATCGACTTCGCACATCGCATGGGCATCGATGCGGCGCTGCCCGAGAACCTCTCGATCGCGCTGGGCACCGGGGAGGTGACGCCGTTCGAGATGGCCCGCGCGTATCTGACGCTGGCGCGGGGCGGGGAGCGCATCGAGCCCGTCTTCGTGACGCGCGTCGAGGCGCCGGGCATGGAGCCATGGCTGCCCGAGGTACAGACGCAGAAGGCCCTCGACCCCGACGTCGCGTTCGTCCTGACCAGCATGATGCGCAGCGTCGTCACCGAGGGGACGGCGCGCAAAGCCGGCAAGCTCGGCCGCGAGGCGGTGGGCAAGACCGGGACGTCGAACGAGAGCAAGGACGCCTGGTTTGCCGGCTTCACGCCCGAGCACGTCACGGTGACGTGGGTGGGCTTCGATACGCCGCGTCGCGTCGGTCGGGGCGAGACCGGTGGCAAGGCGGCGCTGCCCATCTGGCTCGATGCGATGTCGGCAGTCTCCACCGGCCCGGCCAAGACGTTCGTCCCGCCGGCCTCGGTGGTGGTGCGTTCGATCGACGCCTCTTCGGGATTGCTCGTGCCCACGGGGGCGGCTGCCGCCGACTACGACGGCAAGGCGATCGACGAGGTGTTCCTCGCGGGTACCGCGCCGGTGGAAGAGGCCGTCCCAGCTGCGCTGCCCAAGGGCGACGTCGTGCTGGGACTGTACGACGAGGAGCCCAGCGAGGCGGCCGACGACGGCCTCGGCGCGCTCCCCGAGCTGCAGTAGCGAGGTCCGACCTCAGTCGTCCCTCAATCATCGTAGACGTCGGGCGAGATGGTGACGCCACCCACGACGCGCGTCTGGTCTGCGAGCACCTCGTCGACCGAGTTCTCGAGCAGGTCCTCGTCGAAGTTCTCCCAGTCGACCTCGTCGAAGAACCGGTCGTAGGTCTTCGTGATCGTCAGCTCCTTGGGGAACGCCTGGCCCTCGGAGATGGTCATCGGGTTGCCTTCACCCTCGAGGTCGCTCAGATCGAGGTCCACGACGAAGTTCTCGCCGTTCTCGAGCTGGAACGGGACGGACTCGTCCTCGCCGCGGCGCGCGATGCCGCGGATGAAAATGCTGTCTCCCTCCACGTCCTCGAGCGTGGGCACGACGTGGCGTGTGTCGGTCTCGTCATCGACGACCGGCGTCTTGTACGGGGCGTACTCGACCTGAAGCTCGCAGTAGTCGCCCGGGGGGACCTTCAGCCCGGAGACCGTCAGCACTTCGAGATCCGCGCGGCGCAGGTCTTCGGGGCAGGGGCCCCAGAACATCTGCAGGCTGTGCTCTTGTCCTCCACAGCTCACCAACGTGGTCGAAGCGATGGTGACGTAGGACTCGGCAAGCGTGACCTCCCAGCCGTCGCCGACCGGAAAGATGCGGGGCTGCAGGTCGTCACCCCGAAACGGGAACGCGTCCCCGTCCGGCGAGGCATGGTGCGTCGCGAAGACGGTGACCAGCTCGCCGCCGGACGAATCCAGACAACCGGACAGAGAAACAGCGGCGAACAGCAAGGCAAGGCGGAGGCGCATGGCGAGAACGGGGCCACGCTAGCAGATGGCCGCATGGAGCCTCAATCCGCGACGCGGATGCGCCCTGTGACTCAGGGCGGGGGCGCGCGGGACGTCAGCCGCGCGACCGTGCCAGGCAGGGCGGGCAGGCGATGGAGAGTTCGGGGACGGACTGCTAGCCTCATGATGCATGTCGCATCGCCCCGTCGCCGACCTCTGGAGCGAGCTCGGCTCCGCCGACCAGGTCGCGCTCGCGCGGGCGGACGACGAAAAACGTGCGAAGGCGCTCCAGCGCGCCGGTCGTGCCGGCGGGTTCGACCTTCGGGGATGGGTGGAGAATTCGTCTCTTCCTCCAGGTGGTCTGATGGCTGGCGGCGTCGCTCTCGCGGGCCTCGGCTTCGCGCTCGGTCTCGCGCTTCCGCTGACGATGGGGACGGCCACCTTGTTTGGCGGCATGCTCACCTTCGGTGGCGGCGTGGCGTTTCTTGGAGGACTGAAGCGAACGGCGGATGCCAAGCGCGCCGAACTCAAGGCCCTGCAGGCAGCCCCAAGCACCAGCCCCGTTGTGCTCGCGGAACGCGCGCGGCGCGTCCTCGCGCGCCTCGAGACGCGGGGCCAGGAGACGTTCGAGGACCTGCTGGAGCACCTCAAGTGGACGGAGCGGGCTCTGCTGGAGACGTTGCTCCACATGACGCAGTCGGGCGTTTTGGAGGAAGATCTCGACCTCGACAGCGGTCAGTGGATCTATCGTGGATTGGACGCAACCGGAGCCGACGAGGCGGCGTCTGTCATGTTGACCGAGCCGCAGGCTCGCAACGGCTGAAGTCATGAAGGACAAGAACACAGCGGCGATCCTCGCCTTGTTCCTCGGCGTGCTCGGGGTGCACAAGTTCTACTTGGACCGCGCGGGGACGGGGATTCTCTACCTCTTCTTGGCGGTGATCTCCTTCGCGACGATCCCCGCCGTGCTGGGCCTGATCGACTTCATCGTGCTCGCCCTGATGGACGGCGACGACTTCAACCGCCGCTACAACGGGTCGAACATGCTGCCCCCGGTGGTGGTGAACATGTTGCCCCCGGCCTACGGTGCCCCGCCGCCGTACGGCTACCCGCCGCAGCAGCCGGGCTACCCGCCGCAGGCGCCGGGCTATCCGCAGGCTCAGCCCGGAGTTTCCCCGCACGCATACCCGCCCGCGCACGGTCCCGGTCCCGCGCCGGCCGCGGCGGCCGGAGCACCGGCTCCCGGCACGAACCTTTCGCCCGATGACCTCGCGCGGAAGCTCGAAAAGCTCAACGAGCTGCGGATCTCCGGCCTGCTCAGCGAAGACGAGTTCAACCAGCAGAAGGCGAAGCTGCTCGGCCGAGGCTGAGCTGCGTTACCCTGCCGGCGGTGCTGTTCGACCGCTCGGGGCCGGGTTGGAACTACGAATCGCTGGTCGTGCTCAACGACCGCACCCTGGGCATGCGGGCGATCATCGCCATCGACAGCACGCAGCGCGGACCGGGGTTCGGTGGCATTCGCCGCATTGCGTACCCCACCGAAGATGACGCGCTCCGCGACGCGCTGGCGCTCGCGTCCGCCATGACGACCACAACCGCGCTGGCGCAGCTGCCCGCTGGGGGCGCAAAGACGGTCGTACTGCATCGCGAGGGGCTCGAACTCGAGCCGATCTACCTGCGCCTCGGCGAGGCGATCGAGCGGCTCGGCGGGCGGTACGTCTGCGGGCCCGATCTCGGGACGGGTGCGCAGGAGCTGGCCTGGGTTCGGCAGGTCACCTCGCACGTCAACCCAGCCGAAAACGACGCAGGGGTCTCCACGGCGCGGGGCGTCATGGCGGGGCTGCGTGCCATGTGGGCGCACCTCGACCTCGAGCCGGCCGGATCAACCGTGGCCGTGCAGGGATGCGGCTCGGTTGGATTGTCGCTGATCGAGCAGCTGAGGGCGATGCGCGTCCGCGTCATCGCGGCCGATACGTCAGCCTCGGCCGTTCGCGGTGCGAAGGCCGCGGGGGCGGAGGTGGTGGCGCCGTCGAGGATCGTGGAGACGCCGTGCGACGTGCTCGTGCCGTGTGCGGTGGGCGGTACGATCACGATGTCCGCGGTCTCCGAGCTGCGCTGCCGCGGGATCTGCGGCTCGGCCAACAACCAGCTGCGCGAGCCGGCAGTGGCGCTGGCGCTGCAGGAGCGAGGCATCGCCCACGCCCCGGACGTGATCGTCAGCGCAGGCGCGGTGATCGAAGGCGTGCTCACGGTCGCGCAGGGGCAGACGCCGGGCGCCGATGCGATCGGACAGGCCATCGATCGCGTGGAGGCGACGACGGCGGAGGTGCTGGCCGAGTCGGCATCGTCGGGGCAGCCGCCCAGTATCGTTGCGTTGCACCGTGCGCAGCGCCTGCTCGGTTGACGAGACGCGGGGGGGACGAGACCGTGCGGGCATGGGTCTCTCGCGCCGCGCCATGTGTTCGATGCTTCTGGCTTCGGCCACCGTGGGATGTCGACAGTCCGCGCGCGGCGTCGCGCCGGTTCTCGCCCAACCGCCCGAGCCCGCACCGACGCCGGTCGCCGACGAGCCCGCGCCGGTGGCGACGGACGATGACCGCTACGCATCGCTTGCCGGGTTCTGCGACGGCGTGCCGCCCGTGGATAGGGCGGAACACGACGCGCGCGTGACGTCGATCGCGGCCGCAGCCAAGGCGGCCGGGCTCGACGCGGTGGTGATGGAGCCGGGGCCCAACATGCAGTACGTCGCGGGCGTCCGCTGGGGGCTGAGCGAGCGGCCGTTCCTGTGCGTGGTGCGGGCCTCCGGAGAGGTCGCGTGGGTCAGTCCCGCCTTCGAGGCCCGCAGCGCTGCGGAGCGGCTGCCCGAGGATGCCGCGGTGTCGCTGTGGCAGGAGCACGAGAGTCCCTACGCAGCCGTGGCGTCGATCGTCGGGACCAAGGCCGCCGTTGCCGTGGACCCCGGCGCGCGAGGCTTCATCCATGCCGGCCTTCAGGCGGCGATCCGCGGCGCGCGGATCGAGGGCGGACCGCTGGAGTCGGTGCGGCTGCGCAAGACGGGGCGCGAGGTCGACAGGCTTCGGCGTGCGAACGAAGCGACCAAAGCCGCGATCGCGGCGGCGGCCGAGCACCTGCGGCCCGGCATGACCCAGAGCGCCTTCGCGGCCGAGCTGACCGCGGCCCAGCGCGCAGCAGGCCTGGGGCAGGTGTGGTGCCTGGCGCTGTTCGGGCCGGCGGCTTCGTTCCCGCATGGCACCGCCGAGGACCGCACGCTTCGCGAGGACGACGTGGTGCTGGTGGACACCGGCGGCAGCTTGCACGGGTACCGCAGCGACGTGAGCCGCACGTGGACCGTGGGCACGCCCGCGCCGGCCGTGGCCGATGCGTGGGCTGCCGTTGCACTCGCGCAGGCCACGGCGCTGGCGGAGATTCGGCCGGGCGCACGCTGTGGTCGACCCGACGCCGCCGCTCGCGGCGTCCTCGAGGCGGCCGGCTTTGGTGCGGGCTACGAACGATTCACCCATCGCCTGGGGCACGGCATCGGGCTGCAGGTCCATGAACCGCCGTACCTTCGGCCCGAGAACCCTCGCGTCCTGGCCCCAGGCATGGCGATGTCGAACGAGCCGGGCATCTACCAGCCCGGGCGCTTCGGCATCCGCATCGAGGACATCGTGGTCGTGAGCGAATCGGGGGCCGAGGTGCTCGGGGTGCCCGTCGGGCCGTACGAGGATCCGCTGCGCGGCCACGCGCGCACGGCCTGATGCCGCCGCGGCCATGCGCGCATCTGCCATACTTCGGCGATGCAGCGCTTCGCGTGGATGTTGGCCGTTGGACTCGTCGGCTGCGGTGACTCGGGCGCGGCGCCCGAGGCTGTGGACCCCACGTGCCTGACGTGGTGCGACGGGTTTCCCGTCATCGAAGGCTGCGACGAGGCGAGCACGGCCCAGAACTCCTCGGGTGCGGACGACACCGGTCTTGGCCTCGGGGACGACATGCCGCTTGCGACGGATGTGTTCGCCATCCAGCAGGGGTCGGTCGATTCGAACATCCGCGTGCTCATCGTCGGCAGCGTGGTGACCTCGCCCGTCGCGTCCGATCCGACCGGGCGCGGAGCGATGTTCACCGTCGCCGACCCCGCGGGCGGTCCGTTCTCCGGCATCACGGTCCGCCTCAACGAGTCGCCCGCCTCGGTCGACCTGGCGCCTGGTGACGAAGTCGACATCGAAGGCAACCACGTCAAGCGCCACTTGTTCTCCGAGCTGCACGCGCGGGTCGACAACGTGGTGCTGATGGGCGAGGCCGGCTTGCCGGACCCGGTCGACGTCACCGAAGCCCAGCTGGCCTCGTTCGTCGACGGCGGTGACGATGCCAAGCCCTACGACAGCGTCTTGATCCGCGTCATCGCGCCCGAGGTGATCGATGACGGGACGTGTGTCGGCGAACTGGCGCTTCGCAGCACGCCGATTCGGGTCGATGACCGCTTCTTCGCCGCGCAGGGCGAGGCGTTGCCGCCGGGCGGCCTGTTCTCCGAGGTGCGGGGGCCGCTGCTGTACACGCTCAACGGCTTCGAGATTGCGCCGCGGACCCTGGGCGACCTGGGGATGTAGCGTCGAGCACGACCCGCGCTCGCCGTCGGAGGGCGTCGAACCCGGCGTGGTCGTCGAGAAACGTCTGGGCCTGCGTTGCATGGACCCGCGCCGTGATCGGGTCGGTGGGCAGCAGGCTCTCGGCGAGCAGAACGCGAAGCTTGGCGAAGTCCTTGGCTGCGGCGCCATCGAGCTCGGCGAGGGTGAGCGCGCGGCGTACGGTCTGGGTCGCGGCCTCGTGATCCTCGAGCGCGAGCTCGGTCCGCGCGAGCTGTGTCAGCCACGGAATCAGCTCGGGGTGTTCGGGTCCATGCGTGCGCTCGTGCAGGTGAAGGCCCCGCTGAAGGGCGACCTTGGCCTCGGACCAGCGTGACAGAGCGCGGAGCGCCAGCGCTTCGTTGTAGAGGTCCGACGCCAGGTCCGGGTGCTCGGGGCCCAACCGCGTCTCGGTGGCCTCTCGGGCGTCGCGCAGCGTTTCGGCGGCGGCCTTGGGGTCGTCGCGGCGGAGCTGCGCCAATCCGGCGATGCGCAGGGCCATCGCCGAGGTTGGGTGGGCATCGCCCCATTGCGCGCGGACCTCGGCGACCGTCGCGTCCAGCGAAGGGTCCGGGGCCCCGGCGCGCGAGCGCGTCGCGTGGCGCCCGAGGTTGGTCCGAAGCGTCAGGGGGTGCTTGGCGCCGACGGCCTCTTCGAGCGCGGCGATGGCTTCATCGTGACGGGCTAGCGCGGCATCGTAGTCCGGCGGACGAACGCGGGCGGTCACCGAGGCGAGGTTGTGGAGGACGCGGGCGCGGAGAACAGGGTGTCCGCCAAGGGCATCGAGCGCCGCGATTGCGGTCGAGGCGATCTGCTTGGCTTCGTTGAGCCGCTTGCGGTCCTGTCCCACCGCGTAGGCGAGGGCTGCAAGCGCGTCGATGCGCAGCGCGGGCAGGTCGACGCGCTCGGCCTCGGCTGCGCAGGCCTCGAGGTCACCGATGGCATCGGCGGCCCGGCCATCGCGGAGGGCTCGTCCCGCCCGGACGCGGAGCGCGAGCGCCCGGATTGAGGCCGGAGCGGCGTCGTCGGTCAGCGCCTTCCAGCGCGCGTCGGTCCATTCGATCGCGGAGGGCGGCACGGGAAGCGCGGCGAGGTCGATCCACGCCTCGAGCAGGTCCGTCCACGCCTGCTCCGGAGTGGGGTGCCAGCGAGCAAGCGCGGCGTCGTCGTTGCAGCGCGCCGTCGGGAGCAGCATCTCGACGAGAAGCGGCGCCGAGACGCGGCTGCGTGCATCCGGTGCGCGCAGCCGGGCGAGCAGCGCGTCGTGAGCGCGTTCGACCTCGTCCAGGCAGGCCCGCGCAGCCTCGGTTTCCGCGGAGGTTCGCTTCGGCGCAAGCGTACACGCGCGGACGACCGCGTCCCCGTGGGCGGCGCGGGCGGCCTCGAGCGCGGACGAGACGGTTCGGCCCGCGGCGGCGTCCGAGGCCGCGCCGAACGACGCGCGGAGCTCGAGCACCGCCGCATCATCGCTGCGATGGGGTGGGTCGCAGGTGGGCGTACTCGGGATGGCGAGGCTCAGCGCGGCCGCGGCACCGATCGACCCCAGCGCGACCCATGGAAGGACGCGCCGACGCGGTCGAAGCGCGTCGAGGATTGGCTCCAGGCTTGGCCAGCGACGCGTGGGGTCTTCGTCGAGGCCGCGCGCCAGCGCCCGATGCAGCCGGCGCGGCAGGCCGCCGGGAAGCTCGCCACCATCCGCGGGCCGCATGCCGGCGAGCGCCTCGAAGACGCTGACGCAGAACGCGTACTGGTCGGACGCCGCGCTGGCCGGCAGCCCTCGGTGCTGCTCGGGTGCCATGTACGCCGGCGTGCCCCCACGGTGACGCCGTGACGTGCGTGAGAGGCTCGAGCCCGGCTGTGTCGATGCCTCCGGCTCGGCACCGGGACCTTCGTCGGGCAGGTCGTACTCGGTCGCAAGTCCGAAGTCGGCCACCCGCGCGCGCGCGTCGTCCTGATCGATCAGGACGTTGTCGGGCGTGAAGTCCCGGTGAATCAGTCCGCGTCGATGCGCTGCGGCCAAGCCCTCGCCGGCCTGGAGGTACGCGTGAAGGATCGAGGCCACGGGGCGACCGGCCTCGGCCTGCCAGGTCCGCAGCGTCGAGCCGTCGACGAGCTCCATCACGATGAATCGGTCGTCGCGAACGGTCCCGACTTCGTGCACGGCGACCACGTGGGGATGGGCGAGGGATGCGAGGGCGCGCGCCTCCGCGTCGAGTCGAGCGTTGGCGTTCGGGTCACCCGTGGCGTGCAGAAGCTTGATCGCGACGGGCCGATCGAGCGCGTCGTCATGGGCGGCGTAGACCGTTCCCATGCCGCCCGCGCCCAGGCGCCGGGCGACGCGGAACCGCCCGATCGTGCTGGGTACGGCGGCGCCGAAGAGCTGCGCGCGGGCTTGGTCTCGGATCCACTGTTCGTCGAAGGGCAGGTCGCCGCCGTGGACGCTGCGCGGCTCAGCCATCGCGTTGCCCTGGCGCGTCGCGGCCCATGGCGACGCGAACATCTGCGGCCCACGCGGCGAGCATGGCGTCGTCGATCGCGGGTCTGCTGCCGGGTGCGTCCTCGAGCGAGCGCTGGACCGTCTCGGCGAGGCGTCGGGTTGCGCGGGCGATGCGTCCACGCACGGTGCCTTCGGGCAGCTCGAGCGCATCTGCGATCTCAGGTCCGCGGAGCGCTTCGAAGTAGCGAAGCTCGAGGATGATCTGGTCGTCGAGGGACAGCGAGCGCAGCCCATCGACGAAGGCCTGCCGCCCGCGCTCGCGCATCATGAGCGAGCTGGGGCTGCGGGGCGTGAGCGCGGCGATGCACAGCGCCCCGAAGTCGGCTTGCTCCCGGGCCCGCTTGTAGCGCTTGCGAAGATGCGTATGCAGCACCTTGGTCGCGATCTGGAACAGGAACCGGCGGACGCTGGCGTCGCCGCGAAATCCGTCCTTGGCGGTGGTCAGGCCGAGGAACGTCTGGGACACCAGGTCCGGAACCTCGGCATCGTCGGCGACCTTGTTGCGGAAGAAGCGGGTGATTTCTCCGACCCGGCGCACGAACAGGGCCTCGCCCGCTGCGCTGTCTCCATCGCGCCACCGCACCAACAGCTCGGCGTCCTCGTGCACCTCTCGAGCGTAGCAGCCTGCGGCGCAGCGCCCACGCTGACCGACCCCCGACCGGAATTCGATTTTTTTCCT
Organism: Myxococcota bacterium; assembly: GCA_039024335.1. Classification (GTDB taxonomy): domain Bacteria; phylum Myxococcota_A; class Polyangia; order Nannocystales; family Nannocystaceae; genus CAJXVA01. Next base: position 28,073 of record JBCCQM010000009.1, on the reverse strand, counting down.
ACAGGAGCGATCGAAAGCTCCACGGTCGCGACTGGGAGGGCATGAGCTTGATGTTCGCCCCGAAAACCTGCCGTTGTGCCCTTCTTGCTGCTCTTTTCGTGACCGGAGGCGCCTGCGAGGCGGTCGAGCCGGAGCCGTCGGCAGCGGACGACGCCGGTCCGCAGCCGGGTGCTGCCTCGGTGCCGCTCGATCTCGCGTGCGAGATGCTCCCCGAGGCTGCACAGAGCGGGTGGATTCGCGGAACCGCCGGTACGCCCTTCGACGGTGCTCCGCTCGCGGACGTTCGCGCGGTTGGGGACGCATCGTGGGACGTTGCGCTGCGGGTGCTGCAGTCCGAGGTCGGCGGACCGACCCGCGCCTTCAGCCCGCTGAGCCTGCTGGTGTCGATGGGACTCTCGTATGGCCGCTACGGATCCGGCGCATGCGGAGACGAACTCCTCGCCGCGATGCGTATCGACGGGCTCGAGGGACTGCCACTGCACGACGCGATCGGCAGCACGCTCGCTCGCGTTCAGGCCAACGAACTCGCCGGCGTCCAGCAGGAGGGCACGATTCTCGATCCCGTCGAGCTGTCGTTCGCGCCGTCGATCTGGGAGGTGACGGGGCCAGTGGAGGCCCCGGGCTACACGTCCTCCTACGGCGCTGCGCTGCATGCGTTCGATGGCGGAGAGGTTGCCGCGATGAATGCGGTGATCAACTGCACGATCGAAGAGGACAGCCAAGGCTTGCTGCCGGACTTCTTGCCGGCGTCGCTGCCGGCCAACGACACGACCGCGATCGATCTGGCGGTGTCCCATCTGCGCGCTCCGTGGAGCGCTGCACTGCAGGAGCGGGGCCCACTTGCCTTCGTCTCGGACGACGGTGCGGAGTTCGACGTTCCCTCAATCGGCGCCGAAGAGGTGTCCGGCGGCTGGCTCGAGTCGGAGTTCGCCACGGTCGCCAGCCTGCCGCTGCGTGGAGACGCCATGGAGGTGATGTTCGTGATGCCCACGGGAGGGACGCTCGAAGCGTATCTCGGCGACCTTACGACCGAGGGCTTGCTCGAGCTTCGTGAGGAGATGGGGCGGGCGTCGTTCTCGGTTCGGATGCCGTCGCTCGACATCGACGCCAGCACGGAGGACTACGTGAACACCCTCGGCATCGCCTGCGAGCCGTTCACGCTTCGCTCGCTGCTCCACGGCGCTGCGCTGACGCTGGATGAGAAGGGGGTCGAAGCGGCCGCGGGGGCAGCGGCCGAGCAGTGGCAGACCGGCGGCGCGTTTCCAGAATTCTACCTGGAGCTCGACCGTCCGTTCGCATTCTTCGTGTTCGACACCGAGACCGGGGCGGTGCTCTACAGCGGGAGCTTCGGTGGCTGACGCTCGGCGGTGAGGTGGAGACTCGCCGTGAGGCCGTGCTCGATGAGCGCGGCCTCTTTTTTTCGCCGCACAGCGATCGAAGTCGCCGAGGTCACGACTGGGAGGGCATGAACATCAACGGCCTGATTCGTACCTCTGCTGCTTTCCTGCTCGCGACGTCGCTGCTGACCGGATGCGACGACGAGATGGACGACCCCGCAGACACGGCGGCGTCCGAGACCGACGGCGAAGGCGGAGACGCCGACGAAGGGGGAGACGCCGACGAAGGCGGGGACGAGGACTCTGGCGCCAGCGAAGGCGAAAGCGACGGGGAGAGCGACGGCGAGAGCGACGGCGAGAGCGACGGCGACAGTGACAGCGAAGGCGAAAGCGATGGCGATACCGACGGCGAAGGCGACACCGACGGCGAAGGCGACAGCGAGGGAGAGGGGCTGCATCCGCTGTGCGAGAGCTGTGCCGAAACCGACGGCCTTGGCTCGCCTCGCTACACCTGCAGCCCCCGGGTTGACTGCGGCGTCTACCGGACGTCGAGCGATCTCGAGGACTTCGACGGCTGCGAGCTGCTCGACGACGGCACGGTCGACTGCACGGAACTCGACGCCGAAAACCAGGTGGTGGTCGACTGCGTGCTTCAGGCAGCGCAGGATGGCGTGGCCATGACCGCCACGCGAGAGCGGGTGGACGACTTCATCTTCTCGCGCGAGCGTACGCTCCACATCGAGGAGGGCGTCGGGATGGACTTGACCGTCAACTTCGAGGACTTGACGATCGTGTGGCCCGAGGTGCGCATCGTGGCCGAGCCCGACCTCTCGGCGTGCAGCGGACTCGCGGACGCCGCAGCAGGGTGGGATTGTATCGAGGCGACGTTCAGTGCCGCCGAGTCTGTGGGTGCCTGCTACGAGGGGGGCAGCGCAGACATCGACAAGTAGCGCGTCTCCTCGAACCGACAGACGACGTGATTGCGCCCAGCGGCGCCGGGTGGACTGCCCGGGGCTGCTAGGGCGCAGTTTCGTCGTCCACGAAGCCAATGCGCGAGAACCCCTCGATCTGTAGGGACTCGCGCTCGAGGCCGCCGTCTTGTTTCGCATGGCGGAGCATCGTCGTGCGCCGGCGGTTTTTCCGATCGGCCAACCGCGTCTTGAAGTCGGAAAGCTTGTGGACCTGGTACGCCCATAGGTCCGCGTGTTCCCACTTCTTGGAGTAGATCGTCCGCAGCAGGACGCTGCGCGCGTCGGTCGGCTGCGCGGTCACGTTCCGCACGAAGTCGGCGGTGTACGTGAAGTACTCCTCGGCGTTGCTCATGTAGACGACCCGCATCGTCTCGCCGAGGGCGGCACAGGCCGTGGCGGCGGTGCGCATGCTGTTGGCGCCTGCGAGGTTGCCCTGCATGATCCGCACGCGGTCGGTCTGATACAGCGCGCGGATGTGGGCGTAGCTGTCGGGGTCGGACAGCCACGTGACGTTGCGTCCGCCTCGTCGGCGGTTGAGGACGCGTCGCAGGTGTCGATACACGGTCTCGCGCCCCGCCCGATAGCCGCGCAGGATCCGTCGGACGCGAGCCTCGTCGAGGCCGGCGTCGGGCAGCTTGGCCGCGAGCAGCTCCACCGAACTCGCCTGGTTCTTGCGGTCCCAATATGCCCACGCCTGCTCGGGCGTCTCGGCCTCGAGTATGAACGCGCGGTGCATGTGGTGCAGGTCGACGACCCGGCGGTCGATGTCCATCATGAACAGGACCGTGGAGCGGGCCTTCGCGGCGAGCGTGAACGTCTGGTCCGAGCCGACTCCGATGGCGCACCCTCCGACGTCTTCGATGTACGGGAAGAACAGCTCGTGCCGGCCTTCGTTGCTCTGGATGTAATGGATGTCGACGAGGATCGGCGGATCCTCATCACCTTCGAGCAGGGTGGCTCGCTGCTCGCTCGACAAGGCGGTGAGCTCCGCAGGTCCGAACGTCGGTTCGGCAGGGGGTTCGGGCTCACGCTCGGGAACCGGTTCGGGCTCGGGCGCTGGTTCGGGCTCGGGTTCGGGCTGGGGCTCGGGCGCCTCGTCCGCCACCGCGGGCGGCTCCGAGCGCCGGGGCTGCGTAGCGGGATCTTTGTCGCACGCGGCCAGCGTGAGGAGAGCGGCGAGGGTGGGGCGCGTCCAGGCGGCCATGCGGCCCAAGGGTAGGCGACGCCACACCGAGGAATTTCGAGGCTCGCGGCCTCTTTTGGGGGGGAACGCACGTTCTTGGCTGCCAACACTGGCGATTTTCCCCCCCGGACGGTTGACGCTGGCGGGCACCGTTTTACCCTCTGACCCGCGCCGCGCCCGCGGAATATCCGGGGCCGTGCCACGGTTCGGGGGCGTTCAACCGCCGCCCGAGGCAGCGCAGCACGCAGGAGGGAACGCGTATGAGCGACAAAGAAAGCCCGTACCGGGCGCCGAGCGAGCGCCCGATCACGATTCGGGCGGACCGACTGAGCAAGATCTACGGGGACTTTGCGGCCCTGCACGAGGTCTCGTTCGAGGTCCGCAAAGGCACCGTGGCCGCCTTCTTGGGCCCCAACGGCGCCGGCAAATCCACCACCATGAAGATCCTGACCGGCTTCTCCTCGCCCACCTCGGGTCGGGCCGAGGTGCTGGGCATGAACCCCGGCGAAGCCGACCGGCGCATCGAGCTGGCGCGGCGGCTGGGGTACCTGCCCGAGTCGGGACCGCTGTACCGCGACATGACGCCCCGCGAGTCCCTCGAGTTCGTCGGGTCGCTGCGCAAGCTGGACAAGCTGGGCTCCCGCATCGACGAGGTCGTCGGTCGCTGTGCGATCTCCGAAGTCCTGCACAAGCCGATCGACAAGCTCTCCAAGGGGTTCCGGCAGCGCGTCGGCATGGCCCAGGCGCTGCTGCACGACCCCGAGGTGCTCATTCTCGACGAGCCGACCTCGGGCCTGGACCCGCTCCAGATTCGCGAGGTTCGGGCGCTCATTCGCGAGCTCGGCCAGGACAAGACGATCCTGCTCTCCACCCACATCCTCCAAGAGGTGGAAGCCGTCGCCGACGACGTGGTGTTCGTCTACAACGGCAAGATCGTGTTCACCGGCACCAAAGATGAACTGACCAAGGACGGCGCCCTCGAGGACCGCTTCTACGCGCTCACCGACGGGGCCGACGGCAAGAAAAAGAAGAAAGGGGAAGCAGCCTGATGGGCATCGACTTTGGCGTCGTGTCTGCCGTGTTCCGCAAGGACATGCGGCAGTACCTCGGCAATCCCACGGGGTACGTCTTCTTGACCCTGTTCATCGCCACGACCGCGGCGGCGGCCTTCCTGCAGGATGGCTTCTTTGCGCGGAACCTGGCCGACCTCGCCGAGCTCAACGCGATGATGCCGGCGATTTTGATGTTCTTCGTCCCGGCGATCACGATGAGCGCCTGGGCCGAGGAGCGCCGCGGCGGCACCGACGAGCTGCTGCTGACCATGCCGGTACGCGACGTCGAGGTGGTGCTGGGCAAGTACCTCGGCGTGCTGGGCATGTACGCCATCTCGCTGGCGTTCTCGCTGTCCAACGTCGGCGTGCTGATGTACCTGGGGGACCCGGACACGGGCCTGATGGTCTCGACCTACTTGGGCTACCTGCTGATGGGGGCGCTGTTCTGCGCGATCGGCCTGGTCGCCTCCATGCTCACCAACAACGCCACGGTAGCGTTCATCCTCGGCGCGGTCGGCTGCGCGGGCCTCGTCTTTGCGGGCACCCAGCCGTGGGCCAGCGGCGTCCTCGGAGCCGCAGTGCTCGGCGCCATCGTGGCGCTCATCGCCTACGTGCTGACCAACAAGCCCTCGATGGCTGGATTGGGCGGTCTTGTCGGCGGCATCGTGGCCGTCTTCGCCTGGCTCGCCGCCGGCTCCGGTGACGGAGAGGGCGCCGAGGCGCTGCGCAACGACAACGAGTTCGTCCAGGCCTTCGACGCGCTCTCGGTCACCGACCACGTCGCCAGCTTCGGCGAAGGCGTCATCCGCCTGGGCGACGTCACCTACTTCGCAGCGGGCATCGTCGTCCTGCTGTACCTCGCATCGTTCCTTCTCGGCCGGAGGCACTGGTAGTCATGTCCCGTCGTAACCATCAGCTCGCTCGGTTCTTCTCGCTGGCCATCGCGGGCGTCTCGATCTCGTACATGGCCTCGCGGGCCAACGTGAACGCGGACGTCACCGAAGAGGGCCTCTCGCAGATCACGCCCGACACGCTCGGCGTCATCGAGGGCATCGGCGTCGAGCGCCCCGTCACCGTGCACGCGTTCATCTCCAAGGAGGTGCCGCGCGAGTACGTCACCACGCGCACGCGCTTGCTCAACATCCTGCGCACGATGGAGGCCGAAGGCGGCCCGGGCCTGACGGTCCGCATCGTCGAGCCCGAGGCGTTCTCGCTCGAGGCCGAAGACGCGATGGAGAACTTCGGGATCGTGCCGCGGCAGCTCGCCGACCGCTCCGGCGGCCGCGTCGAAGGCATGGAGGTCTTCATGGGCCTGGCCTTCGTCTCGGGTCCGCGTGAAGAGGTCGTGCCGTTCGTCGACCGCGGGCTCTCGGTCGAGTACGAGGTGGCCCGCGCGCTGCGGGTGGTCACCCAGGAGAAGAAGCGGGTGGTCGGGGTGCTGCGCACCGATGCGACCATCATGGGCAACTTCGACCTGCAGGCGCGTCGGCAGCAGCCGGCGTGGCAGATCATTGCCGAGCTCAAGAAGCAGTACGAGGTCCGCAGCCTCAACCCCAAGTCGCCGATCCCCGAGGATGTCGACGTGCTGCTCGTGCCGCAGCTGGCCTCGTGCGCGCAGGACGAGCTGGCCACGGTCAAGGCCTACGTCGACGCCGGTCGCCCCGCGCTGATCACCGTCGACCCGATGCCGCTGTTCGACGTTCGGCTCTCGCCGGGTGAGGACAAGCTGCCCCCACCGGGACAGCAGAACAACATGTTCGGCGGTGGCGGTCCCCAGGCCGAGCCCAAGGGCGACGTGCTCGCGTTCCTTCAAGAGGTGGGCGTGGAGCTCGTCTCGAAGGTGCCGCCGGCCGAGGTCGACCCCGCCGGCAAGAACACGCCGGTGGTCGTCTACGACCGCACCAACCCGAACCCCGTGTTCGACAATGTGCCGCCGCAGATCGTGTTCGCGCACCGGGCCGATGGCTCGGGCGTGACCGAGTTCGAAGGCGTCGACCCGGTCGTCGATGGACTCAGCCAGGTCGTGCTGATGTACGCCGGCGAGCTCAAGCCCGCGCCGGGTTACCAGGACAAGTTCAGCCCGCTGCTCACCACGACGCAGTCCTCGGGCGTGAACGAGTTCTACGAGATGGTGCAGAAGCACCCGCTCTTCGGCATCTCGGGGCCCATCCCGCCGCGCGCACTGGGTGAAGCCACGCCGCAGACGCACGTCCTCGCGGCGCGCATCCGCGGTGGGGCCAAGCCGGGCGACGAAAACGGCGAGGGGGCGGTCGCGGATCGCAACCTCATCGTGCTGGGCGACCTCGACCTGTTCGGGGACCTGTTCTTCCAGATGAACGCTCGGGGCGGCGACGTCGACGGCGATGGTCTGGACGACGTCCGGTTCGACAACGTGCCGTTCCTGCTCAACCTCGTCGACTCGCTCGCGGGCGACGACCGCTTCTTGGAGCTGCGCCGCCGTCGTCAGACGTTCCGCCGCCTCACCAAGCTCGACGAGGAGACCAAGGACGCCCAGGACAAGCGTCAGGGCTCGATCGACGCCGCAAACAAGGCGGCCGACGCCGAGCTCGAAGAGGCCAAGACGGCGCTCCAGGGTGCGGTCGATGCCATCCGAGAGCGCACGGACCTCGACGACAACACCAAGGCCGTTCTGCTCAAGAGCGCCGAGGAGACCGAGAACCGCCGCCTCGCGGCCAAGACCGAGAAAATCGAGCGCGAAAAGCAGCGCGCGGTCGCCAAGACGGAGACCGAGCACCGCCGCAGCGTCGACGAGATTCAAAACCGCATTCGAATCTGGTCGCTGCTGCTTCCGCCGATTCCCGCCCTGCTGATGGGCATCTTCATCTTCATGCGCAAGCGGATGCGCGAGCGGGACAACATCCCCGCCGCCCGTCGCTCGAGCGCCAGCAAAGGAACGCAAGCATGAATCGCGGAACGCTGTTGATGGTTGCCATCGCCGTGGGCTCGGCTGCGGGCGCGTGGTCGATGCGTCCCCAGGAGCTGCCTCCGGCTCAGTTCGAGGACACCGGAGAGCTTCTCTTCGAAGGCTTCTCCGATCCTGCCTCAGCCACGTCGTTGAGCGTGGTGAGCTGGGACGAAGGCGAAGCCAAGGTCGTTCGGTTCGCCGTGGAGCAGAAGGAAGGCCGCTGGGTCATTCCGAGCCACAACGACTACCCCGCCGACGGAACCGAGCGCATGGGCAAGGCCGCGGCGTCGTTCATCGACGTCAAAAAGGACGTCTACTACGGCGACAAGCCCGAGGACCACGCGAAGTTCGGGGTCCTCGATCCCGAGAGCACCGACGGCAAAGGCGACGAGAAGGGCAAGCGCATCACGATCAAGGACGCGTCGGGCACCGTGCTCGTCGACGTGATCGTGGGCAAGCAGCCCGAGGGCAAGACCGACACGTATTACGTCCGCAAGCCGGACGAGAAGCGGGTGTACGGATCGAAGCTCACGCTCGACATCTCGACCGACTTTGGTCAGTGGATCGAGAAGGACCTGCTCCGCGTGAAGCGGGACGAGATCGTCAAGGTGATGTACGACCCGTACACGGTCGACGAGAACGAAGGCAAGGTCGTGGGCACCAACCCGATCCTCGCCGACCTCTCCGGCGACGCGTGGACGCCTGACCCGGCGATGCCGCTGCCCGAGGGCAAGGAACTCGACGGGGCGAAGGTCAAGCAGATCGTCACCTCGGCGGCGAACGTGAAGATCGTGGGCGTGCGCCCGCGGCCGGAGCGACTCACGCTGCAGGCACTGCAGTCCAAGGGCTTCTTCGTCACGCCCGACGGCCGGCAGCTCTTCGGCAACGAGGGGCAGGCGTCGATCATCACGAAAGACGGCATCGTCTACACGCTGTACTTCGGCGAGGTCACGTTCGAGTCGGGCCAAGCGCTCACGGCCGGCACCGAGGGCGAGGCTGCCGCGAACCCGGCGGACGGCGAGGCCGAGGGCAAGACGGCGAACCGCTACATGTTCGTCGACGTGCGGTACGACCCCACGCTCGACAGCAACGCACCGCAGCCCGAGCCTGCCGTCGAAGGGGAGGAGCCGAAGCCGCCGGTCATCGACCCTGCGATGGCACAGCAGGGGGCCGAGCGGGCCGCGAAGCTGCGGGAGCGCTTCGACGCCTGGTTCTACGTGATCTCGGACAGCAGCTTCAAACAGATCCACAAGGACCGAGAGACGCTCTTCAAGGCCGCAGCCGCCGAGTGAGCGGCTCGCGCCGACGAAGCCCCCGTTCGCACCGCGACGGGGGCTTCGCTGCGTCATGGGACCCCGTCTCGGGCGTTTACGGCGTGGCGTGGTAGCGTCGAAGTCGATGCGGTTGTCTGCCCTGATCGTCGCCGTCGCTGCCCTGACCGGATGCGCGGAGCAGCTGCCAGGGGAGGGGTTCTTGGTCGAGGACGACGGGGATGTCGAGCTCTGCGTGGGGGAGGTCGACGTACCGGACCCCAACCTGCGCGCGTTTTTGCAGTCGATCCTCGCGCAGCCCGAGCCACCCGAAGATGCCGAGGAAGAGCCCGAGCCGGTCGTGCTTGCGCAGGAGCTTCGCAAGCTCACCGGGCTCCGGGCGCCGGACCTGGAGATTGCCGACCTGACGGGGCTCGAGTGCGCGCTGCGGCTGGAGACCGTCGGACTGGCCAACAACGCCATCGCGGACGTGTCGCCGCTGCGCAACCTGACCGGCATTCGGGAGCTGGAGCTGTCGAACAACCAGGTCTCCGACCTGCGCACGCTGCAGGCGTTCGAGCGACTCGAGGTGGTGAACGTCGATGCCAACGGCATCACGGACCTGTCGCCGCTTGCCGAGATCACGACGTTGACCGCCATTGACGCCGCGGGCAACGACATCCGCGACCTGTCGCCGCTGGCGGGACTCACCAACTTGACGAACCTCGGGCTGCGAGAGAACGCGATCGACGACGTCTCACCGCTGGCGGGGTTGACCAACCTGGTGGCGTTGGACCTGTCGGGCAACGGGATCGCCAGCATCGAGCCGCTCGAGGACCTGACCGCGCTGCGCTACGTGGACCTCGACGCCAACGCGTTGACGTCGATCGCGGCGCTGCGAGACGCCGAGGCGTTGTTCGAGCTGGAGGTCTCGGGGAACGCGCTCGAGAGCCTCGATGGGGTGCAGGGCAAGCCGGACCTCATCGAGATTTCGGCCAACGACAACCTCATCACTTCGACCGAAGGCGTCGCCGGCTTGACCAACCTGGTCACGCTGCAGCTGGGCAACAACGTCTTGGAGTCGCTGCCTGGCGTGGAGACGCTGGTGAATCTGCGGCGGCTGCAGATCGCACAGAACATGTTGAGCGACGTCGGGGCGGTCGCGGGGCTTCCCGAGCTTCGCAACCTCGACGTGCGGAACAACCCCGGTCTGACCTCGGTCGACGCCGTGTCGACGCTGCCGCTGCTGGGTCAGTTTGCCGCCGGTGGGGCAGGGCAGACGCTGGACCTGTCCGGACTCGGTGGGCTGCCCGTACTGCGTCGCGTCATCTACACCAACGCGGGAGAGACCTCGCTCGCGGTCATCGCCGAGGTGCCCACGCTGGAGGTCCTCGACCTCGACGGAACGCCGCTGAGTGCGGACAACGTGGAGCAGATTGCCGCCGGGGTGCGCCTTCAGAACATCGGGCTCTCCAACACGGGCGTCGACGACCTGTCGGCGCTGGCCGTGCTGACCGACATGGAGAACATCGACATCTCGAGCACGCCGGTGACCAGCGTCGCGTTTGCGGCCACGTGGGCCCGGCTGGAGTCGCTGACGATGGAGGACTCGGCGGTGGCGTCGCTCGACGGGCTCGAGCTGCTCGAGGTCCTCACCGACGTGGACGCGCGCGGGTCGTCGCTGGAGGACATCTCCGGGCTTGCGAACAACGAGACGTTCCGCAACAACGACCGCTTGCGCGCGGGCGACACCGCGCTCGACGCCGACGACTGCACCGACATCCTGGTGGTCCAAAGCCGCGACGGCCGGGTCGACGTCGACTTCGAATGTCCATGAAGGGCGGGGCCGGCGGGGCCCGGGGCCTCAGGCCGACTGCGTCAGGCCCCGCTGTGCGGCTTCGGAGAGGACTGCCGCCGCCTGTGCCGGCGTGAGGCCGGCCTTCGAGAGCGCATCGTCGAGCGTGTCGTGGGCGAACGTTCGGCCGCGGTTCTTCGACAGCAAGAAAATGCCCGTGCCGATGCTGCGGGCCATTGCCCGACGAAAGCCTCGGCCCTCGATGACCAGATGCACCGTCGCGCAGTGCTCCAACAGCGTGTCGATGCTGCGCTTCATCGAGGCGCGAACGTCATCGCCCGGGGGGTCCACGGTTGGACCGATCAGCGCGAAGTAGTGCAGGGCCTGGCCGCATTCGGTTCGCAGCGCGCGGACCTCCTCGATGATCTGCTCGGCGTCGACGACCTCCGGTTTGATCCAGCGGACGAAGTAGAGGTTGTCGATGTGTCCTTTGGCGCAGCTCATGCTTCGGGCTCCTGTGCGGGTACCGCGTGTAGCGGGCGTCGTGCTCCGCGGGCGCGGTCGAGGTTGGCGATGTGCGCCAGACAGTGGTGCAGCGCGTCTTTGAGGCTGCGCTTCGTGATGACGTCGGTCAGCTCGACGTCGATGCGCGCGAGGGTCTGGGCCACGTCGGGGCTGATCCCACACACGACGCAGTGGGCCCCCAGCATGGCCGCGGCGCGCACCATCTTCACGAAGTGGTCCGCCGTGGCGGTATCGACCACGTCCACGCCGGTGATGTCGATGATGGCGCAGCGGGCCTGACGGTCGACGATCGTCTGCAGCAGCCGCTCGGTCATTTCGACGGACCGCTGCGTATCCACGATGCCCACGATCGGCAGGGCGAGGACGTCGGTCCAGATCTCGAGCACCGGTGTCGAGAGGTCCGCGATCGCCAGCTGCTGTCGCTCGATGGTGTCGAGCTTGGTCTGCAGCTCGCGGGCGGTCGTCTCGATCTGCTGGGTGTACTGCTCGTTGGCGTCGAGCACCTCGCCGAGGTCGGCGGCGAGCGTCCGGAGCATGGTCTCGACCTCGCCGAACGCGTCGTCGACCGGGGGAAGCTTGGCGGCGATGCTCTGCGTGTCGAGCTCGCCGACGGCGATCATCGAGAGCACGTCGAGCAGGGCAGAAACGCGGGGCGCAGCGACGGAGATGGTGGCGGGATCAGTCATCGAGGTCGGAGGGATGCGTTGCAAGCGGATCGAAGGTGTCGGCGGCGCGTCGAATGCCGAGCGTTTCCAGCGCCTGCTCGAGGTTGAGCGCGGTTTCGAATCCACGGAACGAGATGTCCATGGCGAGCAAGGTCAGCGCAACTTCGGGGCGCAGGCCCGAGAGCAGCGTGCGGGTGCCCATCAGCCGGGCGGCGTGGGCGATGTCGGCAAGGCTCGCGCACAGATGACTGTCGACGAGCCACAGGCCAGACACCTCGATGATGAGCCCGTCGCAGCCGCGCATGCGGATGCCCTCGAGCACGTCGTGGGTCAAGCGCGCCGCCTGTGCGTCGCTGAGCTCACCCTGCAGGGGCACGAGCATGCAGTCCCACAGCCAGATGATGGGAAGCCGGCCATCGAGGCCATCGTCGAGGTGTTCAAGCATCGTGAAAGTCGGCGAGAAGGATGGAGGCATCGTCGATCCGCACCCCGAACTCCTCGAGGAGTCGGGCGCAGGCGTCGTCGGGGGCAAGCGCACGGGTCGGCCCAAGCTCCACCCGCCGAAGGCCGTCGCTGAACAGCGCCACGCGGTCACCACCGCGCATCTCGAAGTCGTCTCTGCGAATCCGGCGCATGCGTCGACCGACGATGCCGGGACTGGCCACCACGCCGACCCGCGTGCCGCAGCTGCGGACGGCGATGTTGCCCACGATGCTCAGGCTCAGCGCGCCATCGTCGATCCGCGCGAGTCCGGCTGCGGCACCGCGGCTCCCGGCAAGGGCGTCGTGCAGGCCGTGCAGCCAGTCCTCCACCCCATCGTCGAGGCAGACGGCGCTGAGGTATGCCTCGGCCATGGCCGCGACGATGGCGGCTTCGGGACCGTGTCCGAGCGCGTCGATGACCGCGAGAAGCGCCCGCGCGCCCTCCTGGCGCGTGATGACGACGTCGCCCGAGGCGGTGAACCCCGGGCACGGACGCAAGCTGTGTGCGGCTTGGACCCTCATACGACCATCTCGAAGCGGACGGTGGTCCCCGCAGGCGAGGTTTCGATGTGGAAGAGGTCGGCCAGCTTTCGCACGCCGAGCAGGCCTCGCCCCAAGCCCGTCTTGCTGCGGTAGCGACCCGAGAGAATCTGATCGAGGTTGGCGATGCCCTGTCCGTCGTCCCGAACGACGACGCGGAGCCGACGGTCGCGGTCGTTCATCTCGACGCGGACCCGTCCAGTTCCGGCGTAGAGCAGGGCGTTGCGCGTGAGCTCGCTGAGGGCCGTTGCGGCGCGCACGGCCGCGAGCTCGCGTCCGCCGGCGCTGCGGACGAGCCGTCGGATCAGCAAGCGGGCGCGGCGGGAGGAGTGCTCATCGGTGATCTCGAGCTCGTGTGGATTCGACGCGGTCGGTCGGACGCGGATGGCTCCAAAGCACACCTCTTGCAGCGCTTCGAGCATGGCGGGGTGGTGCGCGTCGTCGACGAACAGCTTCGCGCCGAACATGATCATGTCGAAGTAGGCGTTCGGATCGGCAGTCCGGCCGGCTCGCTGCCGGCGGGCGCGCTGGAGAATGCCGCGCGCGGTGGGCTCCGACGTGTAGCGGACCAACGCGGAGAACAGACGCTCCTCGAGCGTCTCGGTCACGTCCATGCGGCGCTCCGCCGTGGCGCAATGCAGGTTCGTGTCGTGACCACCAGCCCGCCCTCGGCGTTGGTGGTCACCTCGACCCGGTCCATGAGTCGCTCCACCGCCGCGCGCCCCTGCCCGAGACCGCGGCCCCGCAGGCGGGGACTCGGGCCACGGTCTCGGGCACGAATGACCACATCCGCCCCCTCGATCCACGCGTCGAGCTCTCCGTCGCCCCCGGCGTGCGAGACGATGTTCTGAGCGAGTTCGGCGGTGGCCGTTGCCGCAGCCGAGGCCTGGATGTCGGAACCGCCCGCGCTTCGAATGAGGGCGCGTACCATCGAGGCCACAGCCACCGCGTCGGCACGATGTCGGATCGCCACGTGAAGGGCGGGCCGCTCAATCGTCGCGGACATGGGCAGCGAACCGTATCAATGTCGAATCCAAATGGGAGCTGTCCCTTGGGACAGGTCCTCGCAAAATGGTGCGACATGCAACTACGAGAATTGCCTCGGCGGGACGAAATCGTAGGTGCATACAGTGCGCTCGTGGGTACGCCGATCCATGCTGCCGATACGCAGCAGGATCGCTGCATGTCTGAACATGATGAGTGAAACTCCAGCCGAGCGTGTGCAGCCGGACCCCCAGCCGCGCACGCTTTCCGTCGCCCTCGCGCAGAGTCTGCTCGACGCGGGCTGCCGTCGCGCGTTCGGTATCCTCGGTGGTGCTTCGGTTCCGCTGTTTTCCGCACTCGCGTCGGTCGGCCTGGCGCCCCTGCACGCACGCCACGAGGGCGGTGCCGTGTTCATGGCGCTCGAGCACGAGCTGGCCGGTGGCGGGCCGGGGGTCGTACTCACGACCACGGGGCCGGGTCTGACGAATGCGCTCACCGGGGTCGAGGCAGCACGCAGCGAGGGCGGGCGAATCATCGTGCTGTCAGCGCTCACCGGCGGGGCGCGTCGGGGTCGGCATTCCTTTCAAGCCAGCGATCCGCAGAGCCTGCGGCACCGGGGGTTGTACGCAGACGGCGGATGGTTCGACATGGCGGTCGCGCTGGAAGCACCCGAACAGCTTCCGGTTGCGCTCTCGCGGCTGCGAGACGGGCTGCGGCGGCCGCAGGGCTTCGTGGCGCACATCGCCGTTCCGCTGTCGCTCCAAGAGGCGCCCGCACCCGCGATGGGATTCGTGTCTGCCGCGCTCGACGTCGCGCCGAGCGAGGCGTGCGGCCGTCGGGTCGCGGAGGCGCTGGGAAAGCGAACGGTCGTGTGGGTGGGGCATGGTGCTCGCGGCGCGGCCCAGCGGGTGCGTGCGCTGGTCGATCGCATCGATGCACGCGTGATGTGCTCACCGCGTGGCAAGGGCATCTTTCCCGCCTCCGATCCGCGGTTCCTCGGCGTGACCGGGTTCGGAGGACACGAGCGGGTCTTCGAGCGACGCGATCGATTCTCGCCGGACACGACCCTGGTCCTGGGGTCCCGTTTGGGCGAGTTCACGTCGTTTTGGGATTCACGACTCGTCGAGGGGACGCACATCGTTCACGTCGACGTCGACGACGAGGCGTTCGGCGGAGCGTATCCGAGCGTAGAGACGGTCACCGTACGCGCTGAAATCGACGGCCTGCTCGGCGCCATGCTGCATGCATTGCCTGCCCGCTCGGGCCCGATTGCGACGGCACCGGTGCGTCAGCTGCGAAGCGCCTACGTGCGGCACACGGGCACCGGGGTCACCCCGCGCGCGCTCATGCAAGGGGTGCAGCGGGCGGTCGTGGACACCACCGCCACGCCAGTGCTCGCGGAGGCCGGCAACGCGTTCGTCTGGGCGACGCACGTGCTTCGGTTCGAGGAGCCGGGCCGCTTCCGCGTGAGCATGGCGTTTGGCTCGATGGGGCACATGTCCGGGGGCGTCGTCGGTACGGCGCTCGCCCGCGGCGGCCCCGCGCTGGCGCTCGTCGGCGACGGCTCGATGTTGATGGCCAACGAGGTGAGCACGGCGGTCCAGCATGACGTGCCCGCGATCTGGGTCGTCCTCAACGACGGCCGCTATGGATTGGTCGCCGATGGGATGCAGGGACTCGGGCATGCACCCCGTGGGCTCGAGATTCCCCAGGTCGACTTTGCCCAGATGGCCGCCTCGATGGGCGCCGGTGGCTGCCATGTTTGCGACCCTGCCGAACTCGATGCCGCGCTTCGGCGCGCGCTCTCCCACGGCGGGCCGTTCGTGGTCGACGTCCAGATCGACCCCCGTGAACCAGCGCCGTTCGGGGCGCGTAACCGCAGTTTGGCTGCACAGCAAGACGCATGACCTCGGTCGGAATCACCGCACTCTCCATCGCCCACTCTGCGACCGTTCGCGACAATGCATATTGGGAATCGAAGCACCCACAGATGGTCGAGGCCGCGTCCGAGCACGCCCTGGCCAAGCTGTGGGCTCCCACCTCCGAACAGAGCACGTTCGATCGCGCGATGGCACCGTATGGCCGCGACCCCTTCAAGGGCGCGAAGCGGCGGAGGGTGTCGCTGAGCCCCGACGCGAGCGTCGACCTTCATGCGGACGCGGCGACGTCCCTGCTCGAGGCGTGGTCGGGATCCCTCTGCGACATCGACTTCGCGATCGTCAGCTCGCTGCGCCCCGATACGATCGGCGCGGGTGATGCGGCCTGGCTTGCGCGGCGACTCGGCCTTCGGTGCCCCGCGATCAACGTGGAGACGGCGTGCGCGAGCGCGGTCATGGGGCTGGATTTAGCCTGCAGCATGGTCGAAACGGGTCGAGCGTCGCGTATTTTGGTCAGTGCTTCCTGTACGTACGCGCGCGACATTCCCGAAACCAACTCGCTGGCGTGGTTTCTCGGGGACGGTGCCGGGGCCTTCATCGTGGAGCGATCCGACGCGGCGGCGGTGCCCCTGGGCACGCATCGAATCTCCACCCAGCAGACGTGTGGTGCCTTCGTCCACGAACTGGTCCTGGACGATGCTGGCGCGCCGGCGCTGCGCATGCGCGCGACCCGGGGCGCGGGGGCGGTGCTGCACGACACGGCCGAGCCGTTCTTGCGCGAGGCCTGCGAGGGCGCGCTTCGTTCTGCGAACGTGTCGCTCGACGCAATCGATCTGTGCGTGTTCAATACGCCGACTGCGTGGTACGCGGACTTTTGTGCGGATACATTGGGTGTACCGCGATCAAAGACCATATCGGTCTATCCCGAGACCACCAACATTGGTCCCGCGCTCATGAGCGCGAATCTCCACCGCGCGGTCGCGACGGGGAGGCTGCACCCCGGCGACCTGGTGTTGATCTACGCGGTCGGAAGCGCCTCGACGGCTATCGCGACCGTGGTGCAGTGGGGTGAGGTCGCGCTGGGGTCACCCTCGGGACCGTAGGACGGCGTGCGTCCCCCCGGTGGCGATGACCTCCGGGGCAGGGCGACCCGCCGCGCTGAACAGGTTCGCGTAGTCGGCGGAGCTGCGCTCGCGTCCTCCGGTTTGTACGAGCATTTCGAGGTCGAACCACGTCGCGGTGTGACGGGGGTCCTCGGCGTCGAGGAGCATCTCCACGACGAGCAGGTCTGCGTTGGGGTTGGCGCGGAGGCAGCTGCGCAGTAGCTGCGTACACTGAGCGTCGTCCCAATCGTGCAGGATCCACGAGAGGACGTAGGCATCGCCGTGCGGGAGTTCGTCTTCGAAGGCGTCGGCGGCGACGAGCTCGACCCGGGTGGCGCGATCGGGGGCCAGCGCTGGCGCGCCAGCGTCGATGACCTCGGGGCGGTCGACGAGTATGGCCCGCAGGCCCGGAGCGGCGGCGAGAACGGCATCCAAGAACACGCCGTGTCCGCCTCCCACGTCGACGACGCACGCGTACGCGTCGAACTGCACGGCCGAGGTGACGTCAGCCGCGGTGCGACGGGTCCATGACGACATGACGCGGCCGAAGGCGGCGGCTTGATCGGGGTGCTGCTGCAGGTGCTCGAAGAATGACGCGCCGTAGACCGCATCGAAGGCGGTTTGCCCGGTGCGGATGGACTGCAGAAGTGCGCCCCACGACGCCCACGCGAGGGAGCCCAGGCCAATGGCGCGGTCGTGCAGGCCGCTGGGATGCGCTCGGGTCAGCGCTGCGCTGGCCTCGTTGCCGCACCAGGCGTCGGCGGGCATCGGCGCAAAAATGCCGGCGGTGGACAGCGCCCGAAGCAGGCGCCGGATCGCGTCGGGTTGCGCACCGGCGCGCCGCGCAAGGTCCACGGTGTCGATGCCCTCGGTCGGCACGAGGTCGGGAAGGCCCAGCGCGCAGGCGACGTAGACGCACTGCGGGAGCCGAAACCCATCGAGCATCTGCGCCAGCGCGACGGCGGGATCCGGGGTGCTCATGCGGCAACCATCCCGGCGCTTCGCGCAGCTGCACGGACTCTGGCGACGTTCATCGGGACCCGCTGACTGGCGGCCTCGAGCGCGTCGAGCACTTCGGTGTGGATCGAGAACGACGCTCGCGTGGCGAGCAGCAGGCCGGCCGAGACGCTGCGGATGATCGCGCGGCGCAGGCCGTGGCCCTCGATGACGAGGTGGATCGAGGCACAGTGGGCGTTGGCGTGTTCGGTCCCTGCGCGGAGGGCTGCACGCGTGTCGGTGTCGGGGGGCGGAACCTTCTCAGGGATGGACGCGATGTAGACGAGGTCCGGGCCGACGTCGCGCGAGGCCATCTCGATCGCGCGGGTGATGCGATCCACGTCGCTGACTTCGCACGCCTGCTGCCAGCGGACGAAGAGCACCGGGGAGATCAGTGCAGAGGTGATCACGCGGGCATCGTCTCCACGGTCAGTGTCTGCACAATGTGCCGGCTGGCCTGGTCTGAATTGTGAAGACCGTGGCGGTCGGTGTTTGCCTGGCTCATTGTTTGTATTCGGGGATACCTCACAATGACTCAATTTTCACGCTTGTTTCTTCCGTTCCTGATTGCATGTACGGCGTGCGAGCTGGCCGACTCGGAGCCGGCCCTCTCCCCGGACCCGTGGATCGACGACGAACTCGCGGAGGAGGCGGTCCATCGGTCGGGGCAGGCATCGTTCTGCGCGCAGCGCTGGACGCTCGAGCACGACGTGGAGCTGGCCGACGGCGCGGTGCTTCACGTGACCGAGCGCTTCGGTCCGGCCGCGGCGCTCCGCTGGCCTCGGCGGGCCGTGGTGATGCTCCCCGGGACGCTCGTCACCGGCGGGATGTACGACCTCGACGTCGACCCGCAGACGCGGCTCAACGCGCTCGACGAGGTCGCAGACGCCGGCTACTTCGCCTACGCCGTCACGTACGAGGGCTACCCCGGGAGCTCGCTGCCCGAGGATGGCAGCACGGTCGACGTCGAACGCTCGCTCGCGCAGGTGGGGGAAATCGTCGAACGGATTCGTCATGCGCGGCACGTGCCACGCGTCGATCTGTTCGGGACCAGCTTCGGGGCTTCGCTGGCGGTCGGGCTGGCCGGATCACAAAGTCCGATTCCCACCCATCACATTGGCCGCATCGTCGTGCAAGCGATGGTGCATGAGAGCGTGACCCCATTGTTCGAGTCGGTGTTCTTCAGCCCCGAGGTCCTGGCGCTGTTCGAGAGCGCGCCCGATGGCTATGTGCAAACCGACCCAGCGGTCTATGGATTGATCCTGGCGGGCGCCGACCCGCTCGCTGCCGAGGCCGGTTTCGCCAGCTTTCCCAACGTGTATGCGACCGGTCCCACGCTCGAAGGCTTCTCGCTGCCGGTCGTGAACGCCGAGGCCGGTGTCCGGCCCGTGCTCCAGTTCTGGGGAGACGCAGATCCGATCACGCCGTTCGAAGACGTGCAGGCATTCGCCGCCGACTACGGCGGGCCGCACGAGCTGCGGATTCTTCCGGGCGCCGGCCATGCGCCCTACATCGGGGACGAGGCGACGGTCGAGGCGGTCTACGCCGAGATGTTCGAGTTTCTCAACGTCGGCCCGTCGGTCTCCTTTGGCTGTGCTCCCGCAGTACAGTCAGCCCCCTGATGTCGGGGCCGACCGTCGTCTACATCGCAGCGCCACAGATGCCCTTCCCCGGTGGGGACCTCGGCGAGCTCGAGTTCACGGTCGTGGGCCCCGCGCCCCCGTCGGATGCGGCGTCGCTGCTCGAAACACACGCGCCCGACGCCGTGCTGCTCGACGTCGACGTCGATCCATCGGCGTACGACGTGTTGCTGCAACTTCATGAGGCGACGCAGCCGTGCCGGTCGGTCCTCGTGGGTGATGCGCTGTCCGAGGCGATCGTGCGGGAGGCATTCTTCGTCGGCGTGTACGGCTGCTTGCGAAAGCCGCTCGCACCGACGGCGGTCCGCGCCGCGCTGCACCTGGCGGCGGAGGGCACCGCGGTGATGCGGCGGTGTCTCGACGCGGTGTCGAACGGCCCGTCGACGGTGACGCCCGGCGACCGACTCGACACGTCTTCGTTGACGCCGCGGGAGCGAGAAATCCTGGAGCTGCTGCTCGACGGCCGCACGACGCCGGCCATGGCGGCTGCGCTGCAGGTGTCCCCGCGGACGGTGAAGTTCCACGTCGGCAACCTGCTGCGAAAGCTTGGATTTGCCTCGCGCCTTGCGCTGCTCGCAAACCTCCGCCGCGACGAGGCGTTTGCGCGTTTCGAGACGGGGTGAGCCTCACTTGCTACCGTGGCGTGGTGCGTGCCGCTGCCGAGCGCTTTCTCGAACACCTCCGGACGGAGGTGCGCGCGTCGAAGCACACGCTGCGGGCGTACAAGAACGACCTGGAGGCGTTTGCCGCGTCGGTCGAAGCGCGACGCGACCGTGAACCGCGCCTGCGCGACCTCAGCGCGCGGGACGTGCGGGCGCACCTCGCAGAGCTGCACGGAACCTCAGCGCCGACCACGGTCGCGCGCAAGCTCTCCGCGCTGCGCAGCTTCGCCGAGTTCCTGCTGCGACGCGGGGAGATCGAGGAGAACGAGGTCGCGCTGGTCAGCAGCCCGAAGCGGCGTCAGGCGCTGCCCGTCGCGCTGCCCGTCGAAGATGTCGGCGCGATGATCGACAAGCCGCAGCGGCCCGGTCCGCGGGGTGCCCGGGACCGCGCGGTGCTCGAGGTACTCTATGGCGCGGGCCTGCGCGTCTCGGAGTGTTCCGCGCTCGACGTCGGAGACCTCGAGGTCGACGGCGCACACATGCGGGTCCGCGTGGTGCGGGGCAAGGGCGGTAAGGAGCGCATCGTGCCCCTAGGACGGCGAGCGGCCGAGTCCCTGCAGGCCTACCTCGACGTTCGCGCGGCGTTCGTCAAGCCCCGCACGCCACCGCATGCGCTCTTCTTGGGGGACCGCGGCGCACGGATGGGGCCTCGCTCGATCCGAGGCCTCGTCTACCGCCGCTGCGAGAGTACGGGTGCACGCGCCCGCATCGGCCCGCACGGCCTTCGCCACAGCTTTGCGACGCATTTGCTCGAGAGCGGGGCAGACCTGCGCACGATCCAGTCGATGCTCGGCCACGCGAGCCTCTCGACGACGCAGCGATACACGCACCTGAGCCTGGGCAAGCTGCTCGACGTCTACGAGTCCGCGCACCCTCGGGCGCACGACGACGACGCCTGAGCGCGTTGCTCAGAGCGTTCCGACGAACACGCGCGGCGCGGCGGCGACCGGGGTGATCTGCAGCGCCGGCTTGCTGGAGGCGCGCACGTACTGGCCGCGCACGGGCATCTTGTGTTCGTACCACGTGTCATCGACGAGGACGTCGACCATGTCCGCGGGCAGGCCGAAGGCCTCCTTGGTCTTGCCGTCGCTGCGGTAGGAGACGTGCCAATGGATATGGGGCCCGGTCGAGCGCCCGGAGTTGCCGACCTTGGCCACGCGCTGGCCCGTTTCGACGCGGTCGCCGACCTTCACCTCCAGGGAGCCAGGGATTGCGTGCCACAGCGCCGTGAACTCCCCGAAGCCGTGATCGATGATCAGGCCGTTGCCGCCAGCGCGTCCACGCTCGGGTGGGCGGTTCTCCGGGACGCCTTCGACGACGTGCACGACGGTGCCGGCCGCCGGCGCGAGCATGTCTTCGCCGTGCGCGTAGAAGCTCTCGTTGGCGTGTCGATCGCTTCCGCGAGGACGCTGCCGCCCGTCCTTCTTGATGACCAGGTCGTACGCCCAGCGCTGGTTGCGGTTGCCGTGGTGGTAGTTGGTCGCGCGCGCACGCCCCCCGTGCATCACGTACCAGGTGTCTCGTGCGGGCAGGTGGAAGCGCGTGACCGGGAGGTAGGCCTCGGCCGGGTGCTGCAGGCTGTCGATGAACCAGTGCTCGCGGATGAGCAGCGTGTCGAGGTGGCCCTTGGCGTCGAGCGAGAACTGGTACAGGACGGGCGTCAGCACGCCGCCGCCCTCGGGAGCGCCGTGCAGGGCAAGGCCCGAGTACCAGCGTGCGTCCCCCTCCGCGAAGACTTGCTCCTCGAGGATGCCCAGCGGCGTTCCGAAGGTGGCCGTCAGGTCGGAAAGCGCGGCCTCGAGCGTCTTCGCCGGCATGCGACGCGACAGCCGGTCGGACATGGCCGCCGTGACGGCGCCGGCAGCCTGCGTACGCGCGGCATCGAGCAGCAGGTGCATCATCTCCGCGCGCGCCACATCGACCTTCGAGCGCTCGGCCGCGCTCGCGCGACGCGTGGCGTCCGCGTTCGGCGGGGCAGGCGACACGGTCGGGCGACAAGCCACCAGGGCGAGCAGCAACACAGCCGGCGCGCGAGTCATCCGCCCCATCGTGCCCGAAAATCGGGCTGCGGGAATCGTTCGGCCCGCTCGCGCGTATCGTTGCGTCGAGATGCCCGTCCTGCAGACCTGGTTTGGCCCCAGCATGGCCGCGGCCCTCGCGGTGTGGACCTCGACGCCGGAGCCTCCGCCAGACACACCTGCACCCACCGCGGTCGCCGACGACGCGGACGACGACCCGCACGAGCACGGGTTCGGCGTGTTCCGGGCTCCGCCGCCGATGGGTGGAGAGAGCTACGTTGGCCCGCCCGCGCCCATCGAGGCCTGCGAGGACTGGCTCGAGGCCACCGGCGTGCGCTTCGAGTCCAGCCGGCTCCCGCTGCACGAGAAGAAGTCGGGCATCGTGTGTGGCGCGCCGCAAGCGGTCCGCTACATCTCCGGTCCGGGCAAGCTGCGCTGGAACGGCAAGCCCAAGGTCTCGTGTCCCGTGGCGCTGGCGCTGGGGCGCTTCGAGACCGTGGTGCAGGAGGAAGCCGAGCGTCACCTCGGTCGCCGGGTGAAGAAGATCCGGCACATGGGCACCTACAACTGCCGCGAGATGGCGGCCTACCCGGGCTGGGTCAGCGAACACAGCTACGCGAACGCCATCGACATCCGCAGCTTCACGCTCGCTGGCGGGAAGGAGATCCCAATCCTGGGGAACTACGGCGAGCCCGGGGCGCCGAAGACCCGCAACGAGCGGTTCCTCCAAGCGGTCGCGCGTCGCACCTATGACGAAGACATCTTTTCGGTCGTGCTGACGCCCGCCTTCGATCGGCTACACCGCAACCATTTCCACCTGGACATGGCCCGCTACCGCACCGACGGCACGCTGCCGGACTGAGCCGCGCGCAGGGCTGTCGGGGCACCTGCGCTCGCTGGGGTCGCCTGCCCGCAGTTCGCTGTTGCGGGGTGCAGGCCCAAATCTGCTCCCAATCTGGAGTCGGTCGGCTACAATCGCAGGCCGGACATGGCGTTGGATCCGAGCCAGCGCGTCACCCGACGCGATTCTCTCCCCGAAGGCCTGGAGCTTTCGCCGCAGGACTACTTCTTGCTGAGCCGGGTCGAAGGCTCGATCACCGTCGGCGATCTCGTCCTCTCGAGCGGGATGCCCAAGTCGGACGCGAACGCGATCGTGCAGAAACTGCTCGAC
Source organism: Myxococcota bacterium (assembly GCA_039024335.1). Lineage (GTDB taxonomy): Bacteria > Myxococcota_A > Polyangia > Nannocystales > Nannocystaceae > CAJXVA01. The sequence goes on along the minus strand of JBCCQM010000009.1, from coordinate 4,896 downwards.
GGGGGGGCGCTGGTGACCAGCGAGGCCCCGAAGGCGCCTGTTCGGCACGCGGCCTCGTCTCCGAGTCGGTCGGGGCGGCTGCGGGCAGCGGCGGAAACCCGGCGCCGCAACGCGCTCGCGGCGGCGCTGCGTACCTCGGGCCGTCCGCCGTCCACCGGCGAGACGCCGGTCGCCGAAGAAACTCCAGGCCCCACCGAATCGGCGGAGGCGAGCGAGGCCGCCAAGGATGAACTCGAGCGCATCGAACGGCGGACGGTCGATGGGTCCGACGCACGGATCGACGACTCGCTTCCCATCGACGTGGGCCGGCAGCGATGGATCCTCGCGATGGCCGACGGCCACGAGTCGATGTCGCAGTTCGACATCCTGGGCATCCTGCCCACGCACGACGTCAAGGCGATCAAGCGGGCGTTCCACGAGACCAGCCGGGCGCTGCACCCCGACGCCTATCACGGGCGCGGCTTGGGCGACTTCAAGCCGATCCTGGCGTCGTTGTTTCGCGAGGCCAAGGCCGCGTACGCCGAGCTGCGACGCGAGGACGTGCGCGCACCGTGGGTCGACCGGCGCATCGAAGACGAGGCGCGCGCGCGCAAGATCGAAGAAGACGGACTCGCCTCGGAGCGGGCGCAGCGAGAAGCCGAAGCGGCGGACCGTCGAGAGGCGCGAGCAAAGGCCCGCGCCGATCGGCAGCGTGCCGCGCTGCAGTCGAAGATGCACGACGAGTCGGCGCAGATGCTCGCCGACGCCGAGGCGGCGGAAAAAGCCGGCAACCTGGCGCGCGCGTCGAACCTGTACCTGCTCGCGAGTCGAGCCGACCCCGGCAACGAGGAGATCGCGGCGAAGTGGGAAGCGGTGCGTCGAACCGCGCGTCAGAAGCGCGGCGCCGAGGTCTATCACCGCGCCCAGAGCTATCTCGATCTGGGACAGAGCGGCGAGGCGTTGCCGCTGCTGCTCGAAGCTGCGGACGCGGATCCCACCGCTGAACACTTGGCGCACGCAGCCTTTGCGGTGCGAACGAGTGACGCTGCGAAGGCCCGAAACCTCGCCATGGGTGCCCTCGAAGCGCTTCGCACCGACGAGATCAACGGCGTCAAACGCAAGCCGAAGGCCACTGCAAAGCTCCACATCCAGATCGGCTACGCCTTCTTGGCTGTAGGTCAGATCAGTACGGCGCAGAGCCAAGCCAATCTGGCAGCCAAGCTTCGGCCCGACGATCAGGACGTGCGCGCCCTTCTCAAGGCGTGCAAAGCGAAGTAGCCTCTCCGCACAGGGGGCAAGGACGGCGAGCGTAGGGACCGCAGGGTCGCGCATCGACCTCACCGACCACCCTGACGGACTTCTCCATGGAAAACGTCGTTGGTATCGACCTCGGAACCACGAACACCTGCGTCGCCATCGTCGAAGATGGGGTTCCGACGGTCATCCCGAACAAGGGGGGCTACAAGACCACGCCGTCGATGGTCGCGATCTCCGAGAGCGGAAAGCGCCTCGTGGGACACATCGCGAAGCGACAGGCGGTTACGAACTCCCAGAACACCGTCTATGCCGCCAAGCGCCTGATCGGCCGCCGCTGGGAGTCGCCGTCTGCAAAGGCGGTCCAGCAGTCGTGCCCGTACGTCATCGTCGAGGGCCCCCACGGTGACGTCCGCATCAAGCTGCGCGACCAGGTCTACTCCATCCCCGAGGTCAGCGCCTTCATCCTCCAGGAGATGAAGCTCGTTGCCGAGCAGTATCTGGGCGGCGGCACCGAGAAGGCGGTCATTACCGTCCCGGCGTACTTCAACGACAACCAGCGCCAGGCCACCAAGGATGCCGGCCGCATCGCCGGTTTGGACGTCATTCGCATCATCAACGAGCCCACGGCGGCGGCGCTGGCGTATGGCTTCGGCAAGGACCTCGAGCGCAAGGTCGCGGTCTACGACCTCGGCGGAGGCACCTTCGACATCTCGATCCTCGACATCGGCCACGGCGTGTTCGAGGTGGTTTCCACCGCGGGTGACACGTTCCTCGGCGGTGAGGACTTCGACATCCGCGTCATGGACCGGCTCACGCAGGCCTTCCAAGAGAAGAGCGGCGTCGACGTCCGCGACGACCGGATGGCGCTGCAGCGAATCAAGGACGCGGCCGAGAAGGCGCGCTGCGAACTCTCGGTGGCTCGCGAGACGCTCATCGACCTGCCGTTCCTCTACACGACGCCCAGCGGCCAGACGTATCACATGCAAGAGACGCTCACGCGCGACGAGCTCGAGGAGCTGACGCGTGACCTCGTCGACCGCACCGTGGCGATCTGCGAGAAAACCTTGGCCGAAGCGGACATCGACCGCAACGACCTCGACGACGTCATCCTCGTCGGCGGCATGACCCGCATGCCGCTGATTCAGCAGCGGGTGGCCGAGTTCTTCAGCCTGGAGCCGTGCAAAGGCGTCCACCCCGACGAGGTCGTCGCGCTCGGTGCGTCGATTCAAGCGGCTGCACTCGTCGACGAGTCGATGGACGTGCTGCTGCTCGACGTCACGCCGCACAGCCTGGGCATCATGATCGTTGGCGGCTTCTTTCACCGCCTCATCGATCAAAACACCACGGTGCCGACGAGCGCGTCGCATATCTTCACGACCGTCCGCGACTACCAGACGTCGGTGAAGATCCTGGTGCTGCAGGGCGAAAGCGACAAGGCCGCCGAGAACGAGCTGCTCGGAGAGTTCATCCTGTCGGGCCTGCGCAAGGCGCCGCGTGGTGAGGTGGAAGTCGAGGTCACGTTCTCGATCTCCGCCGACGGCCTCGTGAGCGTCTCCGCCAAGGACCTCGAGACCGGCCGCGAGCAGAGCATCACGGTCACGGCGACCAGCGGCCTCACGGAGGAGGAGCTGCAGCAGCTCGTCGAGAGCAGCCAGAACTACATGGTCGAAGTCCGCGCCTCCGAAGAGTTCGAGCGGCAGCGTCAGCAGGCCGAGCGCCTCATCGGTGACGTCCGGGAGCTCTTCCCGCAGGTGCAGGGAATCATGTCCGGCACAAGCTTTGGCCGCGACGCCATCGCCAAGGCCGAGGGCGTGCTCGAACGGGCGGACCAAGAGATTCGCGCCCAGGACTCGCACAGTCTCGAAGAGGTGATCGAGAGCCTCGAGCGCACGCTCAACATGTTCCGGGGCGTCGTCTCCAAAACCGGCCTGAGCTGAGCCCGGCCGAAGCAGGACGGACGAGGCGGAGGCGCGCGTGAGCACGGAAACGCCCGAGCGCGCGCAGATTCATGCCCTTGCCGACGCCTTTTCCGCCGCGCGGAGCGTCCTGTTCATCACGGGCGCAGGGGTCTCGGCAGACTCTGGCCTGCCGACGTATCGAGGCGTCGGCGGGCTCTACAACTCCGGGCTGACGTCCGAAGGCATCCCGATCGAGGCTGCGCTCAGCGGCGACATGCTGCGGGCGCGGCCCGAGATCTGCTGGAAGTACATGCTGCAGATCGAGCGGGCGTGTCGCGGGGCAGCGCCCAACGCGGCACACACCATCATCGCGTCGCTGCAGCAGCGGGTGGAGCGCGGCTGGGTGTTGACGCAGAACGTCGACGGTCTGCACGACCGCGCCGGCTCGTCCAATCTGATCGAGATCCACGGCAATCTGCGGCATCTGCACTGCCTGAAATGCGACTGGACGGCGGAGGTCGATGACTTCGTCGCCCTGGAGCCTCAGCTGGGCACGCCCGAGGACCCGATCGCACCGCAGTGTCCTGCGTGTAACGCCGGGATTCGTCCGCGCGTCGTCCTCTTCGGAGAGATGCTGCCCCCCGACGCACTCACCCCCCTCGAGGCCCAACTCCGGGCCGGCTTCGACCTCGTCGTGTCGGTGGGGACGACGAGCGCCTTTCCGTACATCGCCGCGCCGGTCGTACTGGCCAAGCGCGCGGGCAAGGTCACGGTCGAGATCAATCCCGGCACCACCGACATCTCGGACATCGTCGACCTTCGCATTCAGGCGGGTGCGGCGGACACGTTCGAGGCGTTGGCGGCCATGCTCGACGGTGAGGACGACGCATGAGTCGGGCCGATCACACCGACGAAGAGCTGATGGCCTCCTACGTCGAGGGCGACCGACTGGCGTTCGACGCGCTTTTCAACCGGTATTCGCCGAGAATCTCGCGCATGCTCGCGCGCCAGATCGCGCGGCCGGCGGACGTCGCAGACATCGTGCAGCAGACGTTCCTGCAGCTCCACCGAGCGCGTCGCGACTTCCGGCAGGGCGCCAAGCTTCGCCCGTGGATCTATACGATCGCGCTGAACCTCAAGCGTCAGTACTTTCGCCGCCGAGGCCGACGCCCCGAGACCGGGCTCGGCGAGCTGGACCCGGCCGAATCGGGCCGCTACGGCAACCCTGAGCGCGGCATGGTCGGCGAGGAACTCCGCGCGGCGCTGACCCGGCTGCCTGAAGCGCAGCGGACCGTCATCGAGCTGCACTGGTTCGAGGGGCTGCCCTTCAAGGAAGTCGCCTCTGTCGTCGGGGCCAGCGAATCGGCCGTGAAGGTGCGGGCGCACCGGGGATACGGGAAACTGCGAGAGACCCTGGAACGGCCTGTAACCGGCGGCGGCCGAGCGGAATACGGGAGACGAGCCCGATGAGTGAATCCATGTCGCACGGCGAGGTCCCCGAGGACCTGCTGGCCGCGTTTCCGGACGTGGCGCCGCCCGAGGAGTCCGTGTCCACCGCCGGGGAGGACACCTCGAGGGGCGCTGCATCCGGATTGGATGCGCTTCGAGCGTCAATTCAGGACACGCCGGGTTCGCGTGCTGAGCTCCGACAGCCGAGCCCGGGCCGGCGTGTCCTGAATTGACGCTCGAAGCGCATCCAATCCGGATGCAGCGCCCCTCGAGGTGTCCTCCCCGGCGGTGGACACGGACTCCTCGGGCGGCG